>URNU01000193.1 GCA_900549275.1 uncultured Collinsella sp.
ACCGGCGTGGCGCAGGCGATTATCGCCGAGCGCGAGGCGGGCGGCCCGTTTAAGACGCTGCACGACTTTGTCGAGCGCGTGGACTCGAGCCAGGCCAACCGTCGCGTGATCGAATCGCTCATCAAGGCAGGCGCCTTCGACTCCACGGGGTATCCGCGCCGCCAGATGATGCACTTTGTTGACAAGAACAACCCCGAGAACATCATCGATGCCGCGGTGAAGCGCCAGAAAGATCGCGCGAGCGGCCAGACGTCGTTCTTCGATATGTTTGGCGACGTTGAGGGCTCGGGCTTTGAGGTGAGCGTGCCCGATCCGGATGGCCAGGAGTGGGACCGCCACCTTAAGCTGAGCCAGGAGAAGGAGGTTCTGGGCATCTATGTCTCGGACCACCCGCTGCGCCCGTTTGAGTATGCACTAGCCAAGGCGCGCGACTTCTCGTTCTCGCAGATCGACACCGGCTACGAGGTGCAAAACCCCACGGGCGGTACCATCAACCAGGAGATTCCCGAGGGCAAGGCACTGTGGTGGGCCGGCATGGTCTCGAGCGTGTCCAAGCGCGTGACCAAAAACGGCGACCCCATGGGCATCGTGCAGCTTGAGGACATGGAAGGCGAGGCCACGGTCGTGGTGTTCCCCAAGACCTACAAGGAGGCCGAGGGGTACCTGTACGGCGAGGTCGATCCCGAGACCGGCGCGCAGCTGTCCGATGCGTTTGTGCGCATTAAGGGCAAGCTCGAGCGCTCGGACCGCGGCGACCAGATCATCGCGCAGGAGATCGTGCCGCTGGAGCTCAACGAGGAGAACAACAAGCCCAAGGTGTTTGAGGTCATGGTGCCCAACAGCCGCTTTAGCCAGGGCAATATGGCGCGTCTTGCCACGGTGCTTACCGCCAACCCGGGCGGCGACCGCGTGGAGATCTTTATCGAGCAGGTGGACGGGCGTGTGCTGCGTGCCGAGGTGCCGGCCAAGGTCAACGCACGCTCGATTCCGCTGTTGGCAGAGGCAAAGGCCATCGTCGGCAACCAAGGCCGCGTGACGGTGATCTAAGATGATTTTTCTGGGAAGAGGGGTTAAAAAATCATTTTGGGTGACGTGTGGCGGAAGACCGGTCTTTCTGGGACGGGAATGATTTTTTAATCCCCGTCCCAGAAAAATCATCCGGTGGGTGGATTGGAGGAAGTGATGGCGCAGGGGACGTTTGCGCAGGCGCTTCGTAAGGAGGCGGCGCTCAGCAGTACCTTTATGAAGGGGCGCTCGCTCATGCTCAACGGCGCCGTGCTGTCGTTTGAGGACTCCGGCTCGCGCTTCTCCAAAAATGTGACTATTGAGGGCACGGTGCGCGGCTCGCGCGGCGACCTGTACAAGACGCACGTGGCGCTCGACATGGACGAGCACGAGGTTGTCGACTACGACTGCGATTGCCCCGCCGCCTTCCGCTATTCCGGCATGTGCAAGCACGCTATCGCCACGGCGCTGGCGTATCTGGATGCCAGTGGCGCCGAGCCCGTCGAGGGCTTGCGTACGCCGGTCCGCACGTTTACGGCACCGCCCGCACAATCCAAACAGTCCGCACGCCCCGCGCCTAGCGCATCTTCGGTCAACCCCAATTTTCCCTTCCCGGCACCCGTCCCCACGAGCCCGAGCCTTGTGGCGGCGCTTTCCGATCTTTCGGACGCGCGCATGGATGAGCTGGCGAGCATGCGCCGCAAGTTCGCCAGCACCATTGACCCCGATGCGCCCAAGGCAGTGCTGGAGCCCTCGCTGGTGCCGTACTACAATCCGCTGTTTGCCGCTCGCTTTAACTGGGCGCTCGAGTTTCGCATTCGCTGCGGTTCGGTGTCCTACGTGGTTAAGGATATCGACGGCATGGCCGATGCCTATGTGCGCGGCGGTACGTTCTCCTATGGCAAGAAGCTTACGTTTGCCCATGTGCCCGAGGCTTTCGATGACGTGTCGACAAAGCTGCTCGACTTTGTCGCAATGACGGTCGCCTACCTGATCGATATTACGAGTTCGCGCTCGGCATCGTACGACTTTGCCCGCAGCGGTTTTGTCGCCGAGCGTCAGTTGCCGGTATCCGAGTATTCCGTCGTGTCCGTGCTGGACCTGCTGCGTGGCAGGACCCTGTCCTTTGAGCCTGCTTGGTCGCGGGGGACGACGACGCATCGTGCCTACGAGGTGGCGGTCGAGCCGTCGCCGCAGGGGGAGGGCGAAGTCCCGGCCAAGCGCCCGCCGCTCCTTGCCGCCAAGATTACCCCGGCAGCCGGGGGCAGCTACGACTTGCGCTTGCCGGCCGATACGTACTGCTTTGTCACTGGTGACGCAGCCTATCTGGTCGATACGCGCCGCGCGCGCCGTACCGACACGGCGTTTGCCCAACATGCGGCGCCGTTCCTATCGCATTTGTTGCCCTGCCGCACGCCGGTCCATATCGCCGCCGACCAGGTGGGCGAGTTCTGCCGCATGGCGCTGCCGATCTTGCGCGACTACACCGACCTGACCGCTCCCGCCGCGCTCGATACCGTGGCGCCCGAGCCGAGTTTTGCCATGGCGATTGGCGTCGACGATGGTCTTGTGACCTGCAAGATTACGGTGGCCTACGGCGATTGGTCGGCAGATCTCTTTAGTCTTGGTGCTCCGGGCAGTCCTTTCGAAGAGCAACGCCCCGGCGTTCCGCCCCGCGATACGGTGGCGGAGTTTCGCGTTATGGACACGGCTGCCCTGTACTTCGATTTCTACGAGGGCGGCCTGGCATTTGAGGAGCGCGATGACGCTCGCCTGTTCTGCCTGCTGACCGAGGGGCTGGCGGCTTTGTCCGAGCTGGGCGAGGTCATGCTCAGCGATCGCCTGCGCCAGATCTCGGTACGCCCTGCGCCCAAACTCTCGGTGCGCGCCACCGTCAAGAGCAACCTGCTCGACGTCGAGCTGGGTGCGAGCGGCCTTTCGGCGGCCGACCTTGCCATCTATCTCGATTCGTATAAGCGCCACCAGACGTTTGCTCGCCTTACATCCGGCGACATTGTGCGCCTGGATGAGGGAGCTCGCGCCGCGTTTGGTCTTGCCGAGGACCTGGGCGTCGATGCCGTCGACCTGCTCGACGGCGTGTCGCTTCCCGCGTCGAGCACCCTTTTTGTCGATAGCATGCTCGCGCGCACGCCCTCGCTCGAAGCCGATCGCGACGCCGCATTCCGCCGCACCGTCGAGCGCCTGGACACGCTCGGCAAGATGGACTTTACGGTGCCCGCCTCGCTCAAGGCCACACTGCGTGGCTACCAGGTCGACGGCTATCAGTGGCTCGGCTCGCTTGAGCACTTGGGCCTTGGCGGCATCTTGGCCGACGATATGGGCCTGGGCAAAACGCTGCAGATGATCGCGCACATTCTG
>URNU01000194.1 GCA_900549275.1 uncultured Collinsella sp.
GCGGTATAGATGGTCTTATGAATGGGCCGGTAGAAGTCATCGGGCTGCAGCTCGACCTGGGCCTCTTCGACCACCTCGGGCGATAGCAGCATAGCGGCCAGTACGTTGGCCTCTGCGTCTTGGTTTTGGGGGAGACCCAACTTAGAGCCACGGTCCTCGACCGTCAGCCCCGTCTCCCTATCGTCATATGCCATGAGCATCCTCATTCATATCGCTTGCGAGCATCCATAGTATCAGCCGCGGCCATAAATCGAGCCGCGCCTTGGCAATCATCACCGAACCAAACGGATGAACGGTCCCACACACGGGACCGCATCTCAATGGCTGCTACGACACTCACCCAGCGCAAAAAATAAAAGGGCACCCTGGTCTCCCAGAGCGCCCTTCTTAGAACAAGATTGTTGCGTTGCAGCAAATGCTACTCGGCAGCAGCCTCGGTCTCGACCTCGGCGGTCTCGGCCTCGGCGACCTCAGCGGTCTCCTCAACCTCAGCCTCGGCAGCGAGCTCCTCGGCGGTAACGCCGACGAGAACGACAACCTCGGCCTTGATCTCGCGGTACAGCGAGATGGCAACGGTGTGGGCACCGGCAACCTTGATGGGCTTACCGAGCTCGACGCGCTTGCGGTCGATGTCCATACCGAGCTGATCCTTGATGGCGTCAGCGATCATAGCGGCGGTAACGGAGCCAAAGAGGATGCCCTCGTCGCCAACCTTGACGTCAACGGTGACCTGCTTGCCCTCGAAGGCAGCCTTGGTCTCGTTGGCGGTAGCCAGACGGACGGCCTCGCGCTTGGCGATGTTGTTGCGACGCTCGTCAAGCTGCTTGAGGTTGCCCTTGGTGGCGGCAACAGCGAGCTTCTTGGGGAACAGGAAGTTCTCAGCGTAACCCTGAGCGACCTCTACGACGTCACCCTCGCCGCCCTTGCCCTTGATCTCATCGAGAAGAATAACCTTCATGATGCGTCTCCCTTCTTAGCCGCGGTCGCGGTTGCCACGAGAGGAAACCACGGGGACGGTGTACGGCAGGAGAGCCATCTCGCGGGCGCGCTTGATGGCGTTGGCGATGTCATGCTGATGCTGCGTGCAAGCGCCAGTGACGCGACGGGGCTTGATCTTGCCACGGTCGGTCATGTACTTACGGAGAAGCTGAGTGTCCTTATAGTCGATGAACTCAGTGTTCTCCTTGCAGAACTGGCAGTACTTACGACGCGGCTGACGTGCAGAATAATCATTAGCCATGTCAAAATACCTTTCGTTTGGCAACTTCGGCGAGCCGAAGCCGCCTCTCACTCAAAAATAGGTGAACAACCCTTAGAACGGGATGTCCTCATCGTAGACGTCGACCGCGGGCGGCGTAGCCACCGGTGCGGCAGGACGCGCTGCGGGCGCGGGAGCTGCGGGGGCGTAACCGCCCTGATCGTAGCCACCCTGGCCACCACGGGAGCTCATAAACTCGATCTCATCGACGATGACCTCAAGCTTGCTCCGGCGCTGGCCGTCGCGCTCCCAAGAGCTGTAGCGCAGCTTGCCCTCGATCGCGACCTTGTTTCCCTTTGCGAGGAAACGGCTCACGGCCTCGGCGCGGGTGCCGAACATAGTGCAGTCGACAAAGTTGGGATAGTCCTCCCACTCGCCAGTCTGCGCGTTGCGGCGACGATCGTTCACAGCGACGCCGAAGGACAGAACCTGGGTTCCGCCGGCGGTGGCGCGCAGCTCGGGATCGCGGGTGAGGTTACCGGTGATGTTCACTCGATTGATGCTCATAACTCACTACTTCCTCTTGGGGCACAGGCCCAGTCCAAAACGACAGTCTTACTCCTGGTCGTCGCGACGGACGATCATGTGGCGGACCACAGCGTCGGTGATGCGCAGGACGCGATCAAGCTCGGCGATCTGGGTAGGATCTGCGTGGAAGTTGATGAGGGTGTAGTCACCATCGGTGAGGTCGTTGATCTCGTAGGCGAGCTTGCGCTTGCCCCACTCGTCAACGGAGTCGACCTTGCCAGCGCCCTCAGCGATCGTGGTATCGATACGCTTCATAACAGCGAGACGAGTCTCGGGGTCGAGCGACGGGTCAACAAAGAACAGCAGTTCATAAGCCTTCATATTGTCACCTCCTCTGGGCAAATGTGGCTTCAGGTCGTGAAGGTGCGCCTGAAGCAGGAAAAGACTTGGTAATAATATCTTTCAACCTCCCAAGCTGCAAGAATATGCAGCTACAACCTCATGACCTCCACATATGTCCATGCTTACACGGCTCTTCATGCGTATTCCAACCAAATGCTGACCAAGAGCTTGACGGATTCGATAGCAAGATGCGCCGCGGCGAGGACAACCTGAGTCAAACCGCAGGTCGCCGATTGCAGGGTTGTGGTCGCGAAATGCATACCACCGGTTCGATCGATTGCCTCAAAATTTTTAAATTCGCTGCCACGTCATTCAGGAATACCTATTTTGAACAGACCATCGGGCGCGATCTGGCTGGTCAAGATGCTTTTTTAGTACTTATCTGGCACATGCCGGATACGGGCGCGGGGCGAGCGGTTTAAAAAATGCCAAGTTTTCTGTTTGCACTTTTTGATTCCTCGTGTATACTGACTTTCGCATTTAACGGAGAGTTGTCCGAGTGGCCGAAGGAGCACGATTGGAAATCGTGTAGGCGTCAAAAGCGTCTCCAGGGTTCAAATCCCTGACTCTCCGCCAGTTAATTCCAAAGCAGGCCTTAGAGCCTGCTTTGTTTTTACCCCACGCGGAGGGGTGGCAGAGTGGTTGAATGCGGCGGTCTCGAAAACCGTTTGGCCTGTATAAGGTCACGAGGGTTCGAATCCCTCCTCCTCCGCCATTTAGATTGAGGAAGCTCCCAGTATTGGGGGCTTTTTTGTTTTGAGTCCCTAACAAGCAAATACGGCGGAGGAGGAGGGATTCGAACCCGCCAGGGCGCGGAGCGTAAAGAAAACGCGCCAGTGGCGCGTTTTTAGCGCAGCGCGGTCGGCGCCAGCCGACCGGATAAATTTTGAGCTTCGCTCAAAATTTGGACATCCCTCCTATTCAGCCACGCCCTCATCGCATTCAGCATCAACCCAGTCCCGACCGTTTGCCGAGCAATAGGGTCGCAATAGGCGCCGAACATGTACTATGTACGGGCATTGTCCAATCCCGTAACCCAAAGGACCCCATCTTGCCCGTCGTCGCCGCCATAACCGTTACCTCACATGCCTCGGATGCCATGGTCGCTATCCCCTTTTGGCTCGAGATGTTCGCCGTTGTCGCTGCATCGATCTCGGGCGTGCTGGTTGCGCGCGAACACAAGCTCGACCTGGTGGGCGCGGTCGCGCTCGCGGTGGTCTGCGGTCTGGGCGGCGGTCTTTTGCG
>URNU01000195.1 GCA_900549275.1 uncultured Collinsella sp.
TCGAGCTGCAGCTTGAGTCGAGCCGATTCGACCATGGCCTCGTGGCCGTACATCGTCTCCAAAAAGCCTGCTTTGATCTTGCCGACGCCGTGCTCGGCAGAGACGGCGCCGCCCATAGCCGTTACCTCCGCAGCCCACTGGGCAAACAGCTCGCCACCGCGACGGTAGTCTTGCACATCGCGCGGCAGGATATTCACATGCAGATGGTTGTTGCCGATATGTCCCCAGGCGGCAGACTCAAGCCCGCTTTCGGCCAACGTGCGGCGATAGAGGGCAACGACATCGGCCAGGCGCGTGTTGGGCACCGACATATCCGACCCCAGCTTGGTAATGGTGGGGTCGGTGCGGCGACGCTCGTCGATGAGCATGTTGACACTCTCGGGGACGGCGTGGCGGAAGAACCGCTGGCATTCGCGATCGACCTCGGTGCGCGCAACCCAAGTCGCGTCGTCGCGGCCGCCCGCAAGCTCCAAAACCCATCCCAAGTGGTACAGCTCCTCGGTCGCCTGCGCCTCGTCGTCGCAGTCGAGCTCCACATAGACACAGACCTTTGCCTCATCGTCGAGTGCCGGCAGCGAGGCAAACGCGGTCGACTGCTCGCGCTGGCGGCGAAGAATATCCAAGGCGCCGGCATCGAAATACTCGATAGCGGCGGCATGGGACAGCACGGGGCGCACGGAATCGGTAAAAGACACCGCCTTGTCCTCGCTGTCGAAGAAGCAGCTCACGCCCCATACGACCGAAGGTGCCGCCTGCAGGGCGATCTCGAGCTCGGTAATGACGCCGAGTGTGCCGCACGCACCGATAAAAAGATCGATGGCGTCCATGTCGTCCGAAACGAAATAGCCCGACGCGTTTTTGGTCTTGGGCATGGTATAGCCGGGAAGATCAAGCTCGAGCGCGCGACCCCCTGCCGTCACGAGCGACAAGCGGCGTGCGTCAGCGTGCGCCCGACCTCGATGAAGCTCGAGCAGGTCGCCATCCGCCAGTGCCACGTGAAGCCCCGTAACGTGCGGGCGCATGGGACCATAGGCGTAGCTGCGGGCACCGGAGGCATTGCACGCCGCCATACCGCCCAAGCAGGCAGATGCCTCGGTGGGATCGGTGGGAAAGAACTGCTCGGGAGCTGCCTGGAACTCCTCGTAGGCCTCAAGCGATGCCTGATTCCAGCCAGCGGTCGGCAATGCCTTCTTACCCAGCTGCTTGCGCAACTCCGAAAGCACGACGCCCGGCTCCACGCGCAGCAGAAAATGGCCTTGCTCGTCGCGGCGAAGACCCAGGTAGCGATTCATACGAGAAGTGTTGAGGATATGTCCGCCGTGGGGCACGGCACCGGCAGCCAGACCGGTCCGAGCACCCTGGACCGTTATCGGAACATACTCGGCATGGAGCTTTCGCAGAATGGCGCGGACTTCGTCCTCCGTCGTCGGAAACGAGATACTCGACGCCTCGCCCGATGCGCGAGATTCATCGCGACCATATTCTTCGAACTCGTCGCTGAAGGGTTTGATGGCTGCAGACACGCAAACTCCCCCTTTAGTTAACTACAGTGTTTGCAGGGAGATGTTACCGCATCGTTTCGTCGACGTAACCGAGACCGTCTCCATAATTGGCGAATTTTACGTTTGTGCAATTCGGCGAACGGCGACGTTTTCTCGGCAGACGCTCTATTTAACGCGCCCCTCCCATCGCAGCCACGCGCACAATTGGCGCTCGAAAAAACTTGAGATATTTTTTAGCGTCTCTCACCTGCGGCGATGTAAACCCGTCAAGCATTTGGTCAGAAATTGGTCAAGCTGTGGCTGATACGGTCGGCATCGACAGCCAAAACCAATAGAAGGTTTGGCCCAAAAGCAGGGAGGTTCCCATGGCATATTACTGGCCCCAGTACGGCATCGCCATCGAAGTTGACGATGACCCATATCTTCTGCCCTTCGACGAGGAGGCGTTTCCCGATGCGGCCGTCTATCACGTCACCACCGACGTGATCTGCGATCCCGAATCGTTTTCGGCACTCGCCCACCATATCGCCCACATCCACGACATCAAACTCGACCCAAACTTCGACGAGCTCATCTACTCGCGACGCCTCATGCTCCACATGCTCTTTGGCGCCGATCCGTCCACGTTCGCGCGCGTCTATACCACTAAGGATGCCGCATGAACGCACGGAAGCGGTCAAGCCCCCTGGGGTCAAAACATCGAAAAAGGCTCGGCGCCGTCTGTTTGGCCATCGCCTGCGCCCTTATCGCCGTCGGCCTTTACGCCTGGCAGTCAAAGCCTATCGCCGAGACGGGTGCCTCGGTCACAGCGGCAGAGGGTAAGTCGCGCCAAGAAATCCAGGACGAGCTCGATGCCATCGTCCGCGACAACATGATGACGATCTCGGTCGCACCGGTCGCCCAGCTACAAAAAGGCGGCAAACTGCGCGTCAACGTACAAAACGTCCAGGATAACAAGTTTCCCCAGCGTTTCCGCGTGATCCAAAACGACGAGACCGTCTATGAATCGGGCGTGGTCGAGACCGGCAAGACCGTTGAGACCTGCCCTGCAGGCGACATCAAAGAAGGTGAGGCGTATATCGAGATTCAAGCGCTCGACGCCAAGACCTACGACGCCCATGGCAATCCCACGCGCATCAAGGTGCGGGTTGCGCAGGCCGAAGACTAGATCTGCCGCCTGTTATGAAAATGCGCACCCGTGCCGTTTTCGTCTAACCCTCACGGAAACGTTCCGTGACGAATAGAAAGGAACGATTATGGACATCACCAGGAACTTGAGCGGGACCAGGGCGCTCGTCGTGGGCGCAGGGCTGGCGCTCGCACTCGCAATGGGCGCCGCGCCGACCACCGCTCTGGCGGAGGGACGTGTTGGAACCACCGACGTGACCATCAGAACCGAAATCGACAACATCGCGTTTAAGACTCCGACCGTCATCCCATTTGTCGCCAAGGCCGATGGCACGCTTCAGGGCCCTTCCGAGAATACAACCACCATCGACAATCTTTCGGCCTATGGCATCCACGTTACCAACATGAAAATCGGCGCCAAGAACTCCTGGAGCATCGTCGCCGACGCCAAGACGGGAACCGCCCAGAACTCCATCGATTTTAAGGTCGGCCCCGACAAGGCACTCCAAGACGCTCATGCCGCGACGCAGGAAGCGGGCCTCGACCTTTCCAAAAATGCATCCTTCGACATGGGCTACCAGGGCATCGCCGATGGTACGGACAAGATTAAGCTTAAGACGAGCGGCACTGTCGCCCGCGTCACGCGAGACATCTTCCATGTGACCGGCACGGGCGACCAGGTCGCAACCATTACGTGGACGGTCGAGCCCGGTGCGCACACGGCCTAAGGC
>URNU01000196.1 GCA_900549275.1 uncultured Collinsella sp.
CTGTCCCCTTTGTGGTGGTTTTTGGTCGGCTAGCCTTCGAGTTGCGCCACTTTGTAGCGGTAGGCGGCGGCGATGACGTCCTTGCAGCCTTCGCGGCCCAGCTTGGCGCGGTTGACGACGATGTCCTTGCCGCTCGTCATCTTCCACTTTCCGGCACTGTAGCGCTTATAGAACGCCTCGCGCGCCTTCTGCTGCTGCTTGACCAGCTTGGCGCCCTTCTTTTTGTTAAGGCCACGCTTCTTGCGCACGATCTCGACGCGGTCCTCAAAGGGTGCGGTCACCAACACGGCAATGTGGTTGGGGTTGTTACGCAACAGGTAGTCGGACAGGCGACCTTCGATAATGCAGCTCTCGGTCTCACCCAGATCCAAAATCACCTGGCTCATCTTTTGGAACAACTTGTCCGAGTACGAGCGTGCATCGTAACGGTCGGGCAGAAACGCCATGTTCTCCACGGCCAGGCGCTCGTCGTAGGCGGCCATCTTATCGAGCGACTCGCCCGCACGCAGCGACGCGCGTACCAGCAGCTCGTTATCGTACAGCGGAATCCCCAGCTCATCGGCAAGGATACGGCCGATCTCGTGGCCCTCGGCACCAAAGTCGCGCGCGATGGTAATGACCACAGGACTCTTCTTGTTCTCCAGATCGCTCATCGCGATTCCTTTCTCTATGTGACAAAGGGACTGTCCCTTTGCCACATTCTACGCTGCCACCATTCGCCTCTGATACGCTCTCACCAGCAGCGAGATACCAAAGTTGAGCACAAAGTACATCGCAAACACCAGGCCGTAGAGCATAAGCACCTGCGACAGATCGATCGCGTGGGCCATCACAACGTTGGCCGTGTACATGAGCTCGGCCACGTTAATGCCCGAAAGATACGAGCTGTCCTTAATGACGGTCGTGCACTGGCTAAACAGCGCCGGAATGATCGTCTTAAACGTCTGAGGCAGAATGATGTAGCGCATGGTGGCAAAGAAGCCGAAGCCCTGGCTCTGCGCTGCCTCAAACTGGCCGCGCGGAATCGAGTTGAGGCCGCCGCGCACAATCTCGGCCATAACAGCGCTGGTAAACAGCGTAAAGGCGATGGTCGAAATCACAATGTCCAAACCCTGCACCGTAAAGTAGATAAACAGGATCCACAGCAGGTTCGGCGTGCAACGGAACAGCTCGATATAGGCGCTCACCAAAATACGGAACGGGCGGGGCGCATAGCTTTTAACGAGCGCCAGCACCGTGCCAAAGATGAGCGAGAAAAAGATCGACAGCGCCGAGATTTCGATCGTCTTAACAAAGCCGCCCCAAATGTAGAGCAGGTTGGTCGCGTTGAAGATTTCCATGCGCTAGGCCTCCTCTACGTTGTCGAGCCCCAGCTCGGCCAGGCTCACGCCGCGCGGACGCTCCTTGGAGCGGCGCTCGAGCCACTGCACCAGCATGGCGAGCGGAAAGCAGATGATGAAGTACATAAGGCAGCAGACGATGTATCCCTGCAGGTAACCGTACAGACTCACAAAGTTGTCGGAACGGTACATAAGGTCGCCGCCGGCCACAAGCGCCAGTACCGACGTGTTCTTGACCAGGTTGAGCGCCTGGTTACACAGCGGCGGCAGAATGATCTTGAACGTCTGGGGCAGCACGATGTACCAGTAGGCCTGCGCACGGGTGAAGCCCTGGCTCTGGGCCGCCTCCATCTGACCGCGCGGAACCGCCTCGATACCAGTGCGGATGACCTCCGAAATGTAGGCCGCGTGATACAGGCCCACGCCCAAGAAGCCCAGCACAAACGGCGCGATGCGCACCGGCTGGTCGGCACCGGTTATGGCCTGCAAAAACTGCGGACCGGCCATGTACATAAAGAGCACCTGCACGGGCAACGGGGTGTTCTGGTAAAACTCCACGTACACACGGCTTATGGCGCGCAGCACGCGCGAGCGAGTGGTAGAGAACACGCCCAGCAGCGTGCCCAGCACCAGCGACAGCAGCAGACCGGCAACGACCACCTGCAGCGTCACGCCAAAGCCCTCCCAGAAGGGCCCCATGTTTTGAAATGTCGTCGACCAACGGTCGGCGTCAAATAATCCTTCGAGCATTTGATTCCTTCCTTGGACGATGCGTCTATACAAGACCCCAGGTCTTGACCTCTTGGTCGAGCCAGCCATCGGCCAGGCGATCGCAAATCACCTGATCGACCACGGCCGAAAGGTCGCAGCCCTTCTTGGTCGCCACGCCGTAGCCCTGCTCGCCAAACTTGACCTCGGGCTGCAGCAGCTCAACGGTCTCGTTCATGTAACCGGCCAGCGTGGAGCGGTCCATGGCGAAGACGTCGATGTTGCCGGCGTCGAGCGAACTCTTGATGATGGGATAACCGCTAAAGGCCCTAAACTCGGGCTTACAGCTAAAGCCGTTGTCCTTGATCATCTGCTCGATCAAGCCCTGCGTGGTAGCACCCTGGCTCACGCCGATGACCTTGCCGTCCAGGTCCTCAATCGAGGTAAAGCCCGAACGCTTCTTGACCATGAGTCCCACGTAGTCGGTGCGGTACGGCGTCGAGAAATCCCAACTCTTCTTGCGCTCGTCGGTGATGGTGTAGGTCGCCGCGACCACGTCAAGTTGGCCATTATCGATCAGCGGGCCGCGCGTCTTGGGCGTTACATCGGTAAACTCGACTAACTCCTGGGCGCGAGCATCCTTGTAGCTCACACCAAAGACGGCAGCGGCGATCTGGTAGCACAAATCGACTTCCATGCCCTCAAAGCGGCCCTTGGCGGTGTCGTAATAGCCATAGCCGGGAACGTCCTTCTTAACGCCGGCATTCAGGTGGCCACGCGACTTGATGGCCGCAAGCTTGGACCCCTTGTCGGAGCCCTCGCCGCTGGTGGAGTTGCCGCAACCGGCAAGCGCGGTCCCCGTCAGCGCAAGCATGCCGGCGCCAGCCAGCTGCAAAAAGTGGCGGCGTGACACGGCCGCCCTCGTCATATCCGTCATGTCCATCACCGCGCCTAGTGCAGAATCTTGGACAGGAACTCGCGGCAGCGCGGGTTCTCGGGGTTATCGAAGAAGTGCTCGGGCGTGCCCTCCTCCAGGATGCGGCCGTCCTCCATAAAGATGACGCGGTCGGCCACCTGGCGCGCAAAGCCCATCTCGTGCGTCACGCAGATCATGGTGATGTCCTCCTGCGCGAGCTCAATCATAACGTCCAGAACCTCCTGGACCATCTCGGGGTCGAGCGCCGAGGTCGGCTCGTCAAACAGGATGATGGGCTGCTTGGTGCACAGAGCACGGGCGATGGCGATGCGCTGTTGCTGACCACCCGAGAGATTCTGCGGATACTCGCCAGCCTTATGAGCCATGCCGAC
>URNU01000197.1 GCA_900549275.1 uncultured Collinsella sp.
TAAAACTCCGAAGTGAAATGGAACCTGATATGTTCGAAGTCCTGCTGTGCCATGCTGAGCACATAGCCCGAGTCGGCGAGGAACACGTCTCTGCCCTCTATGTCCTTGGCCATGTACTGATACTTGCGCTTCTTGAAGTTCTCCAGCTCCTGCGCATCGTCGGCCTCTATCCAGCAAGCCTTGTGCAGATGGACAGGTTCCCAGCGGCACTTGGCGTTGTACTCGTTCTCCAAACGATACTGGATGACCTCGAACTGCAACTGTCCTACGGTTCCCACGATGCGGCGGCCGTTGAACTGGTTGACAAACAGCTGTGCCACACCCTCGTTCATCAACTGCTCCAATCCCTTCTGGAACTGCTTGCTCTTCATTGGGTCGTCGTTCTCGATATACTTGAAGAGCAGAGGCGAGAACGAAGGCAAACCACGGAAGTGCAGCTGCTCGCCCTCGGTGAGCGTGTCGCCAATCTTGAAGATGCCGTTGTCGGGCAGACCTACGATGTCGCCTGGATAAGCCTCGTCGATGGTGCTCTTGCGCTGCGCCATGAACTGTGTGGGCGAAGAGAAACGGACGGTCTTGCCCAATCGTACGTGCAGGTAAGGCTGATTGCGCACAAACTTGCCCGAACAAATCTTGCAGAAGGCAATACATGAACGGTGGTTGGGGTCGATATTGGCGGTGATCTTGAAGATGAAGCCAGTAAACTTGCTTTCCTCTGGCTCTACCAGTCGCTCCTCGGCCTGAGTGGGCTTGGGCGACGGTGCTATCTTGACGAAGCAGTCGAGAAGTTCCTGCACACCGAAGTTGTTGAGCGCAGAACCGAAGAACACCGGTGCCACCTCGGCCGAACGGTAAGTCTCCACATCGAAGGCTGGATAAACGCCGTTGACCAACTCCAGATCCTCACGCAACTGGGCAGCCTCGCGCTCACCCACATGCTGATCGAGCGCTTCGGAGTTGACGTCCACTTCCACCTTCTCGGTCACGCGCTGCTTGTTGGGAGTAAAGAGGTTGAGCTGCTGTTCGTAGATATTGTACACGCCCTTGAACCGGGCACCTTGTCCGATAGGCCAGCTCAGGGGTCGAACCTTGATCTTGAGTTCTTCCTCCAGCTCGTCGAGCACGTCGAAGGCATCGCGGCCCTCACGGTCCATCTTGTTGATGAAGATGATAACAGGCGTATTGCGCATACGGCACACTTCCATCAGCTTGCGGGTCTGGGCCTCCACACCCTTGGCTGAGTCGACCACGATGATGGCTGAGTCAACGGCTGTCAGCGTGCGGTAAGTGTCCTCGGCAAAGTCTTGGTGACCGGGAGTATCGAGGATGTTCACCTTGTAGGGATCGCCATGCTCGCCATCGGGCAAGTAGTCGAACTCCATCACCGACGTGGAAACAGAAATACCACGCTGTTTCTCTATATCCATCCAGTCGGAAGTGGCTGTCTTGCGTATCTTGTTGTTCTTTACGGCACCTGCCACCTGTATCTGTCCACCAAAGAGAAGGAACTTCTCGGTCAGTGTGGTCTTACCAGCATCAGGGTGAGAAATAATGGCAAACGTACGGCGGCGTTTGACTTCGCGGAGAATCGCCTGTTTGGACATGGATAAATGAGTTTTCCGTTAACAACTTCCCCGGCGCCGCTTCAAAGGGCCGGAGACACAATTAAAAATCGGGGCATCAGAATCGGCGACGATCACTTTGTCGTTTCGCCCGATTCATAAAGAAAGGTGCGTATTTTCCCACATTTTTGACTTCCAACCGACAAGAAAACAAGCGAAAAATCAAAAACCTCAATAGAATCTCGGCCGTTTGCGCCGTGTTTGCAGGCGCAGCACGAAATTTTTTCGTTGAGTCGGCAAAGAAAATTTGGAGATTGTTATGGGTTATTTTCCTCAGTGGCGTCTGAAAACGGACGGCATCATCGGGCCGGATGAACGGCTTCCCGCAGGTCAGATGGCAGCGCTCGGCGTCCAACACGTCGTCGCCATGTTCGGTTCCACGATTCTCGCACCGCTCCTGATGGGCTTTGACCCGAACGTTGCCGTCCTGATGAGCGGCATCGGCACCCTCATCTTCTTTCTAATCGTGGGCGGTCACATCCCGAGCTACTTGGGGTCTTCCTTTGCCTTCATCGGCGTCGTCATCGCCGCAACGGGTTACACCGGAGGCGGCGTCAATCCCAATATCGGGGTTGCCCTCGGGGGCATCATTGCCTGCGGCGTCGTCTACGCTCTGGTGGGCCTCATCGTCATGTGGACGGGCGTGCAGTGGATTGAAAAACTGATGCCCCCCGTCGTCACGGGAGCCGTCGTCGCCGTCATCGGTTTGAATCTCGCTCCGACGGCCGTGAAAAGCTGCGGCGTCACGGACTTTGACCATTGGATGGCCTTGGTAACCGTACTCTGCGTCGGGGGCGTCGCGGTTTACACGCGCGGCCTGCTGCAGAAACTGCTGATTCTCGCTGGTCTCATCCTCGCCTACTTCATCTACATGGTGCTCGCCAACGGCCTCGGGTTCGGTAAACCCATCGACTTCTCGGTGATCGCCAACGCCGACTGGATCGGCATTCCGAAATTCCGTTCACCCGAATTCAACCTCGATGCGATCTTTCTCATCGTGCCGGTGGTGATCATCCTCATTGCGGAAAACTTGGGCCACGTCAAAGCCGTCACCGCCATGACGGGCCGCAACCTTGACCCCTATATGGGCCGCGCCTTCCTGGGTGACGGTATCGCGACGATCGTCGCGGGTTCCGTAGGCGGCACCGGTGTGACGACCTACGGTGAAAACATCGGCGTAATGGCCGCCAACCGCGTCTACTCCACGCTTCTTTTCGTGATCGCCGCCTGCTTTGCAATCCTTCTCGGCTTCTCGCCCAAATTCGGTGCCGTGATTCATACGATTCCGCAACCCATCCTGGGCGGCACGTCGATCGTCGTGTTCGGTCTGATCGCCATCGCCGGCGCCCGTATCTGGGTAGTGAACCAAGTCGATTTCGGTGACAACAAGAACCTCATCGTGGCCGCCGTGACGCTCATTCTCGGGGGCGGAGACTTTGCCCTCAACCTCTTCGGCTTCACCTTCGGCGGCATCGGTACTGCAACCTTCGGCGCGATCATTCTGAACGCTCTGATGAATCGATCCCGATAATCGTTCTCCATTGAGTTAACCAGAAACCCGCGTGAGGACTTTCCGCCGCGGGTTTCTTTCCATCGACATACACCATGCTCAAGCAGTCACTGTGGTCTCTCGCGGCCTCCGCCCTTTTTTCTCTCATGGCAGCGTTCGTGAAGCTCTGCGCGGGACATTTCGGCACCTTTGAACTGGTGTTTTACCGATCGTTTTT
>URNU01000198.1 GCA_900549275.1 uncultured Collinsella sp.
CGCCGGTGCTCGACGGGCTCGACTGGTCTGTTCCCCAAGGGGCGTTTGCACTGCTGGTAGGTGGTACGGGGTCGGGTAAGTCAACGCTGCTCTCGCTGCTCAAACCCGAGATTTCGCCGACGGGCGAATGCGCTGGCGAGCTGCGCGTGCTGGGCGAGAGCGTTGCCGACATGGATGTTCGGGCGTCCGCGGAGCGCGTGGGCTATGTGTTTCAGGACCCCGAGAACCAGATCGTGTGCGAAACCGTGTGGCACGAGATGGCGTTTGGTCTGGAAAACTTAGGCATGTCGCGCGACGAGATGCGCCGTCGCGTGGCCGAGACCAGCTATTTCTTTGGGTTGGAGGATTGGCTCCACCGCGATACCGATACGCTTTCGGGTGGACGCAAACAGCTGCTGTCGCTGGCGGCTGTGCTGGCGTTGCGCCCACGCGTGCTGCTGCTCGACGAGCCCACGTCCCAACTGGATCCCGTTGCCGAGAAGAGTTTTCTGCATGCGCTGTTCCGCGTGAATCGCGAGCTGGGCTGCACGGTTGTCGTGGCAACGCATCAGCCACGTCCGATGCTCGAATACGCGACGTGCGCGTATCGGATTGAAGACGGACGCGTGTGCGAGGTGGCCGACATTGCCTCCCTGGGGCATCGTGAAGAGCTGTTTTCTGGCGAGGCGTCAGGGTGGGGTGCCTCGCGGCGTGCAAAAAACGGAGTTTTCAGCAGCGCCAGTGGCCAGCTGGGCTCTTTGGACCCGCGCGCGGGCGCTCCGGGTGCAGAAAAATGGCTGAAATCGGACAAATCGGGTGAATTTGAGGCGCAAATACCGCCGCAAGACGACCCGGGAACGCCATCGCGCGCCGGTGGATGCCGAATTCTCCCAAAAATGCACGCTGGGTCGGCTACCACCCTGGCAGGGAGCTGGTTTCGCTACGATCGGGCGTCCGGCTGGGTGCTGCGCGGGCTCGATGCGTCGTTTTCGGCAGGCGCGGTGCATGCGGTTGTGGGCGGTAACGGCTGTGGTAAGTCGACAATGCTTTCGGTGCTGGCCAAGACGGTCAAGTTGCAGCGTGGGCATATGGAGCGTGGGGCTGCCTCGGCGGCACTGCTGCCTCAGAATCCCAAGGCGTTGCTGGTTGCCGAGACAGTGCGCGATGAGCTGATGGAATGGGCTTCGACCTGCGGGTATGACGAGGGCGCGGCCCAGGAGCGCGCGGCGCAGCTGGGATTGGACGGCCTGGATGGGCGCCACCCGTACGATCTTTCGGGCGGGCAGCGTCAACTGCTTGCGTTGGCAAAACTGCTTCTGATTGGCCCCGAGCTGCTGTTGCTCGATGAGCCCACCAAGGGCTTGGACCTGGCCAGCCGCCGTATCATCGCTCGCGCCCTGCGTGACCATGCGAAGGCTGGCGGCACCGTCATCATGGCCACGCACGATCTGGATTTTGCCGAGCAGGTTGCCGATGACATTGCCATGATGTTCGACGGCGAGATTGCCTGCATGGAGCCGCCGTCCGACTTCTTTGCCGACAATGTGTTTTATAGGGCGTGATGGGATGACGGATTATCGCGTCGCGCGCCTACTCGCAAAACTGGAGATCCCGCTGCTGCTGGCGGTTCCCGCAGTGATGGCTGCGGCGTTGCTGGCGGGCGTTGAGCAGGCGGCGCTTGCCATGCTTGTCGTGGTGGCGCTGGTGCTTGCGTTGTTCTTTGCGGGCTACGAGGCGTCGCGACCGGGCCTGCGCCAGATTATGCCAACGCTGGTTCTGGCGGCGTTGGCCGCAGCGGGGCGCATCTTGTTTGGACCCATTCCTGACTTTAAACCCGTGAGCGCCATCGCCATTATCGCCGGGGCGACACTCGGTCGTCGTAACGGCTTTATGGTCGGCGCGCTGGCGGCGCTGACCAGCAACTTCTTTTTTGGGCAGGGCATGTGGACGCCATGGCAGATGTATGCCTGGGGTCTGGTTGGCTATGTTGGCGGTGAGTTGGCGCATGCGGGCGCGTTCGACCGTGCGGATGGAACCGTGCGCATGCCGTCGCTGATGGCGTACGGCTTTGCATCGGGCCTGCTCTACGGCGTGGTGATCAACGCCTACGACATCATCGGTTTTGTGCAGCCGCTCACGTGGGCGGGCGCCGTGGCGCGTCTTGCCACGGCGGTGCCGTTCGACATTACGCACGGCCTTGCGACCTGCGTGTTCTTGGCCGCCCTGTACAAGCCCTGGTGTCGACGGATCAACCGCGTCGTCGTGAAGTACGGACTGTAGTGACGGTTGCGCCGGGACGAGAATCAATACTGCCTTGGTGTCATATCAAAACTATGCCGGTTTACGGGGCTGGATTGACGCAGGCCGACCATACCGGCATTTTTCGAAAATAGACAAGCCGTCTACCTGCGGTTTTATTTTGCTCGAATTGCGTATGGTTGGGGGGTCGCGATTCAGCCCCGTAAACCGGCATAGTTTTGGAATGGCCGGCTGATATGACGGGCGTCGTGGTCCTCAGAGAGCCAAATCGATCCGTTTTCTTCCGTCTCCAGACGCCCCCAGGGAATCAGTTGACGGCGCTCGCCACGAAACTGGCCCATCTACTACGTTTAGCTTGATACCCCCGACCATGACCGCGTTTTATGAAAAACCGCAGGCTTTCTACCTGCGGTTTTCTTTTTCGTTGTTCGCTGTGGTTGAGGATAGTGGCTTAAACGTACTAGATGGACCAGTTTCGTGGCGGATGGGCCGCGTGGATGCCCTCGCGAGGTGAAAATGATCCCCTTTCCTCCGTCCCCAGGGGATCAGTTGGGGCTAGAGCTCTAGCGTGAGGGTGACGGGACAGTGGTCGCTGCCAAAGATATCGCCACGGATGCCGGCGTCGCGCACATTGCCGGCGATTGCGTCGCTTACCAAGAAATAATCGATGCGCCAGCCGGCGTTGTTCTTGCGAGCATTAAAGCGGTAGCTCCACCAGCTGTAGACGCCCTCGACGTCGGGGTTTGCCGCGCGCCAGGTATCGGTAAACCCGGCGTTGAGCAGCTCGGTAAACTTGCCGCGCTCCTCGTCCGAAAAGCCGGCGTTGCCGCGGTTGGACTTGGGGTTCTTAAGGTCGATCTCCTCGTGCGCCACGTTAAAGTCGCCGCAGGTTACAACGGGCTTGCCGGTCTCGCGCTCAAGCGCGCTCAAAAAGCCGCGATAGGCATCGTCCCAGGCCATGCGCACGTCGATGCGCGCGAGCTCACTTTGGGCGTTGGGCGTGTAGACATCCACAAACCAAAACTTGTCGAACTCGAGCGCGCAGACGCGGCCCTCGGTCGCGGCCTGCGCCACGAGCTCGGCTGCCTCGCCCTCGCCGGCGTA
>URNU01000199.1 GCA_900549275.1 uncultured Collinsella sp.
GGCCGTTTTCGTCAAGCAGTGTGCCGTCCATATCGGATGCAATCAGTTTAAACATAGAAAAGCTCCCTTCGGGCTTGCTGGAATCGAACGTGTATCCGATTCCAACGTACCCAAAGGGAGCTCAAATAAGACTCCGCGGGCGTATACGTTACAAGGACCTGGCAAATAGCTCACACATGCCAGAGGTCCTACGGTCGCGGCGCCAGGCGACACGCCAAAGAGTGTCCCCAACGATTAGTCGTTTAAGAACGTCCCCGATGACTAGTCGGCGTAGGTGAAGGTCGTGACGTCGAACATGCCCTCGGGGCGAATGCGGAGCGTCGGGATGACCGGCAGGGGCAGGAAGATGATGCCCATGATGGGGTCGAGCGGCGGCTCAATACCCATGGCGCGCGCCTTGACCATAAAGTCGTCGTGCTGCGCGGCAACGTCCTCGGCCGTGCCTTCGCTCATCAGGCCACCGAGCGCCAGCGGAATGCGCGCCACGACCTCGCCGTTGCGAACCAGCACGTGACCGCCCTGGCCCACGGCCTCAACGGCGGCCATCATATCGGCGGCGTTATCGCCCACGACGCACACGTTGTGCGAATCGTGGCCGATCGTGGAGGCAATGGCACCACCGGTGATGGTGAAACCGCGCACCCAGCCGCGACCGATATGCTTGCCGACAAGACCCAGGCCCGCAGGACCATCACCGTCGGCGCCCTCGGCCTGCAGTGACACACCGCGACCGTGGCGCTCGATCAGCATAATGCGACGCAAGTCCTCGTCAGTCTCGGGACGAACCATGCCCGTGATGGCCTTGCCCGGCACCACGTCAATCACGGCCTCGCCCGGCTTAAAGGCATAATCGAATACGTCGAGCGAAAGCTTCGGCAGCTTAACGGAGGCGCGCAGTTCATCGGCAAGGGCCGCAACCTCGGCCATCTCGGGTGCAATCTCGCCCACAAAGGTGCCGTCCTGCGCCACCAGAGCACCGGCGGCATATACGCGATGCGGAGCCGTGGCAAACGTCAGGTCATTGAGCACCAGCAGGTCGGCACGCTTGCCCGGGGCAATCGCACCGCGGAGCTCGTGCGGGTCGCGGCAACCGTGGTCCAGGCCAAACGCCTCGGCCGTGGAGAGGGACGCCATAGAAATGGCAACCACGGGGTCAATGCCGACCTCGATAGCCACGCGGCAGGCGTTGTCGATCATGCCGGTCGAAAGCGCGTCGGAGGGAGCACGGTCGTCGGTCGCAAAGCAGCAGCGGCGGGCGCGCGCGGGATTATCTAGCAGCATCGGCGACAGGTTGGCCAGATCATGGCTGCACGTACCTTCGCGTAGCATCACATACATGCCGCGGGACAGCTTGTCGAGTGCCTCCTCGGGAATCGTCGACTCATGATCAGCGATAATGCCCGCCGCGGCATAGGCGTTGAGGTCCTTGCCGGCAACGAGTGGGGCATGACCGTCGACCTGTTTGGACGGCGTCTGGTTGGCAGCGTCGATACGAGCACAGGTCTCGGGATCGGCCATAAAGACGCCCGGCAGGTTCATCATTTCGCCCAGACCAAAGACATCACCCGGATATTCGGCAAAAAACGCCTGCATATCGGCAGCGGTGATGACGGCACCGGCCTGCTCGTCGGGCAGTGCGGGCACGCACGAGGGCATCATGTACTTGATGGAGATGGGCGCGCGACGACCGTCCTCGATCATAAAGCGCAGACCGTCCAAGCCGGAAACATTAGCGATCTCGTGGCTGTCGGCAATAGCGGTGGTGGTACCGCGCGTCGCCGCCATGCGCGCATACTCGGCAGGGCGGATGTTCGAAGACTCGATATGCAAGTGTCCGTCAATAAAACCGGGGGCAAGATAGCGGCCCTGGCAATCGATGACCTCGGCAGCCTCATACGTACCGGCGGCATCGTCGCGACCATCGTACAGCACGCCGACGATTACGCCATCCTTGACGGCAACGCTACCGGGCGCCACGCGCTGGCCGTACACATCGACGATCTGCGCGTTGGCAAACAGCATGTCGACGGGAACGCGTCCCTCGGCGGCCTCGATCACAGACCTCATGACCTCAACGGACATACATACTCCTTTAACTGTAGAAATAACTGCGGAGCGGACGAGCCTTCACCGCAGCAAACTAATAGCCATTGTATGCCCAAAAGGAGGCCGCCGATAACATCCCTTCCGCTTAACGGCACACGCCGCTTGGCACAATGGGGACAGGTTGCTTCGCACCAATGACAAGGCGTGTCCCTAGGTACCGGCACAAAAGGAACGTCCCCAAGTGCCAACAACGGCGACGCCGATGCCTTGGCAAAGTCAGCGAAAACCCGCCAGAGCGAGCAAGGTGCCTTGAAACGAGGCGGCATTGACCTTTTGGTCATGCCGCCGAAGTTGAAAGGCAGATTGCCGCGCTGGCGGGTTTGCAGCGTCGAGTAGTTACGCGGTTTGGTAAAACCGCGTAACTAAATAAGCTTGAAGCCCTTGCGCTTGCCTACGGAGAGGGTGTCACCCAGCTTGAGGGCGCTGGGGTCGATGTTGTAGCTCTTGGGAGCCACGGCCTTGCCGTTGATCTTGACGCCGCCGCCGTCGATGTCGCGACGGGCCTGGCCGGCGCTGGCCGAAAGACCCAGGTCCTTGAGCAGGCCGGCGAGGTAAATCTGGCCCTCGTCGTTAACAGTCAGCTCAACGTGCTTCTCGGGGAAGTCGGCGAGCTGGCCCTCCTTGAACACGCGGTCGAACTCGGCCTGGGCCTCGTCGCCGGCACCGGCGCCGTGGTAGGTGTCGCACAGGTCGCGGCCCAGAGCGCGCTTGAGCTCATAGGGATCGGCAGAGCCGTCGGCCAGAGCAGCGTCGATCTTGTCGACCTCGGCCGGGGTGAGCGAGCTCGCCAGGCGGTAGTACTTACCGATCATCTCGTCGGGGATGGACATGGTCTTGCCGAACATATCCTTGGGAGCATCGGTCAGGCCGATGTAGTTGCCGTAGGACTTGGACATCTTACGGACGCCATCGGTGCCCTCGAGCAGCGGCATGGTGAGCGCGATCTGGGGCTCCATGCCCATCTTCTCCATGAGCTCACGGCCAGCGAGTAGGTTGAAGAGCTGGTCGGTGCCGCCCATCTCGACGTCGGCCTTAATCTGCACGGAGTCAAATGCCTGCATCACGGGATACAGGAACTCATGCAGGGCGATCGGCGTCTGAGACTGGTAGCGCTTGGTAAAGTCATCGCGCTCGAGGATGCGGGCGACGGTGAACTTGGAACACACCTGCAGCAGACC
>URNU01000200.1 GCA_900549275.1 uncultured Collinsella sp.
TGCCGCTGCTGGAACTGGCGCGACGGCGTTCGAACGGCTCTGTCCGACGATTCGGCCGACGCGTTCCTGGCGATTGAGTGCGTAGAGCCCGAGCGCATGGGGGACTGCCAGGCCGCCATCGATCGCTTAGCCGAGCTGCTTGAGCGCTATCTGGGAGCGACGGTTGTCGTTAAGACGCTTGTGACCCGCGACAATCCCTGTGTGGAGCTGTAGCGGCGCCTAGAACCTATTGATGCCCAAAATCACCACAAAGGCGCCTGTCCTTTGTGGTGATTTTTATGTTGATGGGTCAACAAATAGGTCGTGCAGGGCTGGCGGCCGTTAAGTGCGGCTAAGATGTTTACCCGTTAGCATTATGCAAGCGAAAGGCGGTCGTCTCCCATGCAGCAGAGCGACGAGACACGTTTCGAGGACTTTGTCGGACTGATCAGCGGACTCTACAAGGAGATCCAGCGCATTAAGACATCAGAGGGCGCAAGGCTGGGCCTTAAGGGTTCCGATATCATGTGCCTGTACTATCTTGAGCGCAGCAAGGATGGTCTGACTGGTGCCGACCTCGCCCGCATGGCTGGCGTGACCCGCGCTGCCGTCTCGCGCACGCTGGCGCATCTGGAGGAGGGCGGCTACGTCGAGGTTGACGATTCGGCTGATGCCGCCGTTAAGTATCGCGCCCCGGTTCGTCTGACCACGTTGGGCGGCGAGAGCATGAACGAGGCCGATCGCATTATTAGCGAAGTACTCGACACCACCGGTAAGGCCATGGGCGTGGAGCAGCGCGAGCAGATGTATGCATCGCTGCGCACGATTCTCGACACCTTGCGCGAGCTGTAGGGCCACCAAGGCATTTGCTTCCCATTAACAACTGCATCGTCCCGTTTGAGCGCGTATACCGTGCCGGGGCATTGCTGTCAAAATTCTCTGCGCGAGTTCCGCGCAAGAAAGGATTCGCTATGTCCGTCCGTATTATTACCGATTCCGCAAGCGATATGTCGCCGGCGGAGCACCCGGCACTGGCTGTTTTGCCGCTGTCCGTCACCTTTGGCACCGATGTGTACATGGATGGCGTCGACATCGATCATCAGCGCTTTTACGAGATGCTCGTGGAGCGCGATGAGCTGCCCAAGACCGGTCAGGTCAACCCGTACGCGTTTTCGCAGGCTATCGCCGAGGTTCGTGAAGCCGGTGATGAGGCTGTGATTATTACCGTGGGTGCTAAGCTTTCGGGCACCAATCAGAGTGCCCGTACCGCACTTGCCGAGGCGCCGGGCGGCGACGTGTTCGTGGTTGATAGCAACAACGTCACCCTGGGCGAGCGCGTGCTGGTCGAGTATGCGCTGCGCTTGGTGGACGAGGGCCGTAGTGCGGTCCAGATCGCGGCGGCTGTTGAGGCCGTGCGCGACCGCGTGGTGGTTATCGGCCTGCTCGAGACGCTGGAATATCTGGTGCGCGGCGGTCGCCTGTCTGCTGCGGCCGGCGCCGTGGGTACGCTGCTCAACGTAAAGCCCGTGGTGGCTGTCGAGGACGGTCTGATCGTGCAGCTGGGCAAGGCGCGCGGTTCCAAGAACGGCCGCAACCTGCTGAACCAAAAGGTCGAAAAGGCAGGCGGCATCGACTTTTCCATGCCGCTGGCGCTCGGCTATACGGGCCTTTCGGATGCGGTGCTCAAGAAGTATATCGAGGACAGCGCGGCACTGTGGGCTGGCCACACCGAGGGCGAACTGCCCGTTCACACCATCGGCGCCACCATCGGCACCCACGTAGGCCCCGGCGCCGTAGCCGTAGCCTTCTTCCAGCCCGCCAACTAACCGACCTGCCAACAAATGATCCCTTGGGGACGGAGGAAAACGGATCATCGACCGCACGGAGGCCGCGAATGATCCGTTTCCTCCGTCCCCAAGGGATCATTTCTTTATGCTGTTAATGCGGAGAAGGGAGCGAGCAATGGCGTCTGAGGGCTTTTTTGAACGGGTGTACGAGGTGGTCGAGCAGATCCCCGAGGGGATGGTCGCCACGTATGGTCAGGTGGCGCTGCTTGCCGGTCGTCCACGAAGTGCGCGCTACGTGGGGTATGCCCTGCATAGCAATCCGCGCCCCGGCGAGATTCCTTGTCACCGCGTGGTGTTTGCCGACGGGCGCATATGCGAGGGTTTTGCTTTTGGCGGTCCCGATGCTCAACGTGAGCTTTTGCTAGGGGAGGGTGTGGCGTTTAAGGACGACATACACGTCGACTTGGCCGCCTGTCGTTGGCCTGCCGGACTCTAACAGTTCTGCCGTGGTTAAAATCACCACAAAGGTGTCTGTCCCCGTCGTGGTGGTTTTCCGTTGCAGGTTTACCAGGGCTAACTTATGGAGAAGGTGTGGCGACGTACTTTGGCGTCAGAAAGTAAACCACGGTGAACTATATTATATTCAGCAACGGAGCAGGCAATAGGCGATGAAAAAGCCTGCCCTGTTGAGTTTGATTCGCATTCCTCCCCTCTGTGCGATTCAACGGTGTACTTCGGGAACAGGCCCGCTGGCAACTAACTGCCGGCGGGCCTGTTCCTGTTTGTCGGGGGAGTGCGATGGGCGGAGCCGAACAGGTCGGGCATCAAAAAAGGCGGACGCCGTAGCGCCCGCCCTAAAGCAATCGAAAGCTCAAGCCAGCAGATCGGTCTAGTACACCATGCCCATGGCGTCCCGAACCTCGGCCAGGGTCTGCTCGGCGATCTCGTTGGCGCGACGGTTGCCCTCGTGCAGCACGTCTTTCACATAGTCCAGATCGTTCTCGTAGCGCTGACGGCGCTCGCGGATCGGTGCGAAGTACTCGTTGACGGCCTCGGTTACGTACTTCTTGAGCTGGCCGGAGCCGCCCATGCCAATCTCCTCGGCAATCTCGACCTCGGAACGGCCGGTGCAGATGGCGGCCGTCGAAAGCAGGCCAGACACGCCGGGGCGGTTCTCGGGATCAAACGTGATCATGCGCTCGGAGTCAGTCTGGCTCTTCTTGATGCGCTTGGCCGTCTCCTCGGCGGTCATCGAGATGTTGATGGCGTTGCCGTAGCTCTTGCTCATCTTGCGACCGTCCAGGCCGGGCAGCAGCGGGGTCTCGGACAGCAGTGCGTCGACCTCGGGGAACACCTTGCCGTAGCGGTTGTTAAAGCGGCGGGCGATGGTGCGGGTGAGCTCGATGTGCGGCAGCTGGTCGCGGCCGACGGGCACCACATTGCCCTTGCAGAACAGGATGTCGCAGGCCTGGTGCACCGGGTAGGTGAGCAGAAGGCCGGTGAGCTCGTG
>URNU01000201.1 GCA_900549275.1 uncultured Collinsella sp.
CCGGTGGCCTTGTCGACCTCGACCTCGGCAATGCCGGCCATAAACGGCGGAGGCGAAACGGGCAGGCAGGCAGAGGCATGCGAGGTGAGCGCGTCGCCGCCCGCGATGTTCTTGACGCACAGGTTGGCAAAGTCGCGCAGCGTGAGGTAGCGATTCTGCTCGCGCGCGGCACGCTCGTCGGACAGACGCACGTACTGGCCATCGAAGACCACGTCGGCGGCGTCCACGTCCCACATCTGGGCGGCCTTGGCGCAAATCTTCTCGCGCAGCTCGGTCGCGGCGTTCTTGGCGGCAAGGCCCGTCACGTACGTACCCGAGCTCGCGTACGAGCCGGCATCGAACGGCGACACGTCGGTGTCCACGCCGCGCACCACAATGAGCGAACTCTCCACGCCCAGCTCCTCGGCGGCAATCTGCGCCAGGATCGTGTCGACGCCCATGCCGTTATCGGTGGCGCCGGTGCCGATGGTAATGAAACCGTCCTCTTCCAGGCGCATGTCAATGCCGGCGATATCCACGTTGGAGATGCCCGAGCCCTGCATGGTGAGCGCGCAGCCCAGGGCGCGCACGCGGTCGCCCAGGTCCACGGCCAGCGGCTTGTCGCGCCAGCCGATCATGTCCATCGCACGCAGCAGGCAGCGGTCGAGCGCGCAGGCGTTGAGCTTCTCGTTGTAGTACTGCGGCATGATCTCGCCCTCGCGCACGATGTTCTTAAGGCGCAGGTCGGCGGGGTCCATGTGCAGCATGTCGGCGAGCTCGTTGACGGCGCTCTCCACGGCAAACTGGCCCTGTGTGGCACCGTAGCCGCGATACGCGCCGCCGCGGTTGGTGTTGGTGTAGACGGCGTCCCAGCTAAAGCGGCTCGCCTTCACGTGGTTGTAGATGGGCAGGCTCTTGTGACCCGAGAGGCCGATCGTCGTGGTAGCGTGCTCGCCGTACGCGCCGGCGTTGGACAGCGTGTGCAGATCGATGGCCGTGATGGTGCCGTCGTTCATGGCGCCCAGCTTAACGGTCATCTGCATCTGATGGCGCGAGTTGCCCGCAGTGATGGTCTCCTCGCGGGTGTAGCAGCAGTAACTCGGACGACCGGTCTGCTGGGTCACAAACGCAACAAAGATCTCGCAGCAGCCCGTCTGCTTGGAACCAAAGCCGCCGCCGATGCGCGGCTTAATGACCTGCACCTGCGACTGCGGGATATCGAGCGACTGCGCGACCATGCGGCGCACGTGGAAAGGCACCTGTGTGGAGGTGGTCACCGAGATGCGGCCGAAGGCGTCGGTCGTCGCGAAGGCGCGGAAGGTCTCCATGGGCGCGGTCTGCGTGGCCTGGCTGGTGTAGGTGCGGGTGAAGACGATGTCACTCTGGGCGAAGACCTCTTCCAAGTCGCCAAAATCGCTGGTACCGCTGCAAACCAGGTTGCGCGAAACATCGCCGCCCTGCGGGAACATAAAGGTCACGTCGCCCTCGGGGTGGACCACGATGTCGTTATCGAGTGCCTGGGTAAAGTCGAGCAGCGGCTCGAGCACCTCGTAGTCGACCTTGATGAGCTTGAGCGCCTTGTCGGCGGCCTCCTCGGTCTCGGCGGCAACGATCGCCACCTCCTCGTTTTGGTAACGGACGAGGTTCTCGAGAATCAGGCGGTCGTAAGGACTCGGCTGCGGATAGCTCTGACCGGCAATGGTAAAGCGACGCTGGGGCACGTCCTCGTAGGTGTAGACGCCCACCACGCCGGGCACCTTCAGGGCGCGCGACGTATCGATGGAGCGGATCTTGGCGCGGGCATACGGGCTGCGTTTGAGCTTGACGATGAGCGCGCCGGCGGGCACCAGGTCGCCCGTGTAGACGGGACGGCCCTCGAGCAGGGCCTTCGAGTCCTTCTTGGGCTGCTTGTGAGTGATCTGCTTGTAGGAGACACCGTCGCAGCTGGTGTCGTTGACCGGCAGCTCGGGCATCTCAAAGCCCACCTGCACGCCTGACTCGTTGAGAAAGCGCACGATGGCACGCAGCTGGCTCTCGTAGCCGCTGCAGCGGCAGAGGTTGCCAGCGAGCTGACGCGAGAGCTCCTCGCGCGTGACGACGAGGCTCGGGTCCTCCTTGGCGGCGCGGGCGAGCGCCAGCACGTTCATGATGAGGCCGGGGGCGCAAAAACCGCACTGCTCGGCACCTTCGGCAGCCATCGCCCGGGCGAGCGCCTCGGACTCGGCCTTGAGGCCCTCGAGCGTGGTGATGGATCGACCCTCAACACGGGCGGCGGGAACCGAGCAGCTCAGCACCGGGTCGCCATCGAGCCACACCGTGCACAGGCCGCAGTTGGTGGTTTCGCAGGCGCAGCGCACCGATGCGCAACCCTGCTCGCGCAGCAGCGCAAAGAGCATGGTATCGGGGGCAATCTGAACCTTGACCTTGCGGCCGTTGAGCGTAAAGGAAAGATCGATGAGTTTGGCAGCCATTAGCGCACCTCGCTAGAATCGACGCCGGGCACGCGGCGGCAGGAATACTCGTCCGTGGCAAGCTTAGGCACTTGCACGGTCTCGAGCTCGCGGGCAAGCGCGGCCGAAAGCTCGATGCCGGCGGCGCGGCGCACAGCCTGAATCGCCAGCGGGGCCGAGATGCGACGGCGGTAGTCGGCCGAGCCCCACAGATTGGTACCGTAGCTCAGCGCGCGTACGGACGCGGCCAGGGCGCGCAGCTCATCCTCGGAAGGCTGCTCGGCGGTAAGGCCACATGCCTCGCCCTGCAGCAGGGTCGCGCGCAGCGGACGGGCGCCCACGGTGACATGCCAGCTGTTGTCCCACCAAGCAGCGGTGACGTTGAGCGAGGGGAAGTCGGTCGCGGCCTTGCGCACGGCCTCATAGCTGGCACGGTAATCGTGCTTAACGACCACGACGTGCTCGATCACGTCGCGCACGTAGCCCATGTCCACGAACTCGGCGAGCGGCACGCGGCCGGCACCCGTCAGCTCAACGTACGAGTCGAGCGCCAAAAAGGCCGAGAGCACGTCTGAGAAGCCAAAGCGGCCGTAGATGCTGCCGCCAACCGTGGCGGTATTGCGCAGCTGCACGCCCACGATGTCATGGACGGCAAACTCGAAGACATTGTTGACAAGCGCGTTGAGCTCGGCATGGCGCTCGAGCTGGCGCAGAGTGCACATGGCACCGATGCGAAACTCGGTCTCGGTCTCCTCGATCTGATCGAATCCGCAGGCCGAAAGGTCAATCGCCGTCGCCACGCGACGCGAACCCAGGCGCATCCAGATGCCGCCGCCCACAATCT
>URNU01000202.1 GCA_900549275.1 uncultured Collinsella sp.
TTGGAGCCTGGCAAGTACGCCGACCTGGTAGTCCTGGACCAAAACCCGCTCACCATCGACCCCCAAGAGCTCCAGGCTACCAAGGTTCAGACCACCTACCTGGCAGGTAACTTGATTTACGAGCGCTAAGTATTCATGCCGTACCGTTAAGCGCGGCTCGGGCAGCCTTTTTGGGATAGCGCTCGAGCCGCGTTTGCGTTTTGGTGGGGATCCGCCATGAGCGTCCCTGCTCTGTTGGATTTGGGTGCGGGGCGGAGGTGCTGCTGCCCCGCGCTCAATTTGGACACCAGCAATGCTATCTCTTGGTGTTTTGCATACTTCCCATTACAGATTGCATAAAAAGGCTGGGATGTCCTTCCTGATCCTGATGTACCCCCGCCCGTGCCGTGCAAAAAACGGAGTATTCAGCACCGCGAGCTCTGCCGGTGCCGCTGCGGCTGAGTAACGTTGCGGAGATTGACGTCATTTTGGGCTCCGGTACGGCGCGAAGCATGCCTTTTTGTCCTGGCGGGGTTTGCCTGCCGACTCAAATCGCCGGTCGAAGGCGTCCTTGGGACCAATATGGTGTGTCCGGCGTGTATGCAGCCGTCCTGGCTTGCTGAATACTCCCAAAAATGCACGGTGCTCCCCAGGGGACCCGTGCACGCAACGAAAACCATGCCCATGTCGCTATCCGCATCGCCATTTTGCTGCACTGACTTTTCTGAATGCCGGGCTCGAATTAGTTAACCTGCCTCCCGTGTGGCTCCGGAGGGGCGGGGCATAAGGTTTATCGCGAGTTCCGCACGAGCCGAAGGCCACTTAATGTGGCCTTCGTGCGAGCAGGACTGCCCGAGCAGGAAACCTTATGCCCCGCCCCTCCGGAGCCACACGGGAGCCACCGCTAAGTTATCCCCCGGCATTCAGAAAATCTAAGTGCCAAAAAATAAGATTTTTTGACTCTGTGTTGTATAACCCGCCATTCGTGGGTACCATTCAACGCGTACGCAAACAAAAAAGGGTTAATTCGCGTGGCATAACCACGCGGCCCAAAAAGGAGGAGACAAGCATGTCGTCTTTGAAGCCGCTTGCAGATCGTGTTCTGGTCAAGCCCGACGAGGCCGAGCAGAAGACCGCTTCTGGTCTGTATATCGCCAGCAACGCTCAGGAGAAGCCGCAGCGCGGCACCATCGTTGCCGTTGGCGCCGGCAAGGTCAACGACAAGGGTGAGCGCATCCCCATGGACGTTCAGGTCGGCGACGTTGTCATCTACGGTAAGTTCGGTGGCAACGAGGTCAAGGTCGACGGCGAGAAGTATCTGCTGATGCGTGCCGACGACATCTACGCCGTCGTTGAGGCCTAGTCTCGTCAGACTCTCTGATTCGTCTTTGAGCGCGCCGTCGCATAGGACTCGGAAGCGGCGACGCGAGTCACATTTCTTTTGGAGGATTACCCACTATGGCAAAGAACATTACGTTCAACACCGATGCCCGCGCTAAGCTCGCCAAGGGCGTCAACACCCTGGCCGACGCCGTTACCGTCACCATGGGCCCCAAGGGCCGCTACGTTGCGCTGCAGCGCACGTTCGGTGCCCCGACCATCACCAACGACGGCGTTTCCGTCGCTAAGGAGATCGAACTCGAGGACAACATCGAGAACATGGGCGCCCAGCTGGTGAAGGAGGTCGCCACCAAGACCAACGACACCGTGGGTGACGGCACCACCACCGCAACCCTGCTCGCCCAGGCCATCGTCAACGACGGTCTGCGCAACGTTGCCGCTGGCGCCAACCCGCTGGCCATCCGTCGCGGCATCGACAAGGCCGTCAACGCCGCCGTCGCCGAGATGAAGAAGCAGGCCAAGCCGGTCGAGACCAAGGAGCAGATTGCTTCCGTCGGTACCATCTCCGCCGGTGACCCCGAGGTCGGCGAGAAGATCGCCGAGGCCATGGAGGTCGTGGGCAAGGACGGCGTCATCACCGTCGAGGATTCCCAGACGTTCGACATCACCATCGACACCGTCGAGGGTATGCAGTTCGACAAGGGCTATGTCTCCGCTTACTTCGTCACGGATAACGACCGCATGGAGGCCGTGATGAAGGATCCGTACATCCTCATCACCGACCAGAAGATCTCTAGCGTCCAGGACATCATGCCCGTTCTCGAGGCTGTCCAGCGCGCTGGCCGTGGCCTGCTCATCATCGCTGAGGACATCGACGGCGAGGCTCTGCCCACCCTCGTCCTCAACAAGATCCGTGGTGCCCTCAACGTCTGCGCCGTCAAGGCTCCGGGCTACGGCGATCGCCGCAAGCGCATCCTCGAGGACATCGCTGTCCTCACCGGTGGTCAGGCCGCTCTGGACGAGCTGGGCGTGAAGGTTGCTGACATCACTGCCGATATGCTCGGTACCGCTAAGTCCGTCACCATCTCCAAGGACAACACCGTCGTCGTCGGCGGCGCTGGCTCCAAGGAGGCCATCGACGCCCGTATCGCTCAGATCAAGGGCGAGATGGAGAACACCACCTCTGACTTCGACCGCGAGAAGCTCCAGGAGCGCCTGGCCAAGCTCTCCGGTGGCGTTGCCGTCATCAAGGTTGGCGCTGCTACCGAGTCCGAGCTCAAGGAGATCAAGCATCGCGTCGAGGACGCCCTGCAGGCTACCCGCGCTGCTGTCGAGGAGGGCATTGTCGCTGGTGGCGGCGTCGCCTTCATGGACGCTGCTCCTGCGCTCGACGCTGTCGAGATCGACGACCCCGAGGAGAAGATCGGCGTCGACATCGTCAAGAAGGCTCTGACCGCTCCGGTCGCCACCATCGCCAAGAACGCTGGCTTTGAGGGCGCTGTCGTGGTCGACAAGGTTGCCGAGCTGCCTGCTGGCCAGGGTCTCAACTCTGCCAACGGTGAGTGGGGCGACATGATCGAGATGGGCGTCCTCGACCCCGTCAAGGTCAGCCGCGTCACCCTGCAGAACGCTGCTTCTGTCGCCAGCCTGATCCTCATCACCGAGGCCACCGTCTCCGATGTGCCCAAGAACACTCAGCTTGAGGACGCTATCGCTGCTGCCACCGCTGGTCAGCAGGGCGGCGGTATGTACTAAGGCCGACAAGGTCTAGAACTCCCACCGGGAATCCGGGGGCGTGACGGGGCTTCTCTCCGGAACGTCCTCGGACATGTCGGAAGCCCCGCTGCGCGCTACGCGCTGCGGGGCTTCCTCCGTCCTGACGCTCCTATTTGGCAAGGTGTTTTTTAGAATCCATTTTGCGCTCGGCCTCGAAGGCTTGCCTGTCCCAA
>URNU01000203.1 GCA_900549275.1 uncultured Collinsella sp.
GCGTGAGTCTCGGCAGCAAACTATCCGATGCAAAGGTCTCCTTTGCGATATTTAAGCGCGACATTAAGCGACTGCTTGTGAACCCCGTCGCCTTGGTGGTTACCCTCGGCGTGTGCGTTATTCCCTCGCTGTATGCCTGGTACAACATCGTGGCCAACTGGGATCCGTACGGAAACACCCAGGGTATCAAGATTGCCATCGCCAACAACGATCAGGGCACCCAAAACGAACTGGTGGGTGAGCTCAACGCGGGCGACAAGGTTGTCGATCAGCTCAAGGAGAACGATCAGTTGGGCTGGACCTTCGTCGATTCGGCGGCCGATGCCAAGGAGGGCGTCGAGAGCGGTGAGTACTATGCGGCCATCGTAATCCCCAAGAACTTCTCGGATAACCTGGTTTCGATGCTCGACGGCAACTACCATCAGCCCAAGCTTACGTACTACGTCAATGAGAAGAAGAGCGCTATTGCGCCCAAGGTCACCGACACTGGCGCCAATACCATCGAGGAGCAGATCAACTCGGAATTTGTCTCTACGGTGGGCGAGACTGTTGCCGGAATCGCGAAAGATGCCGGAGTCGATTTAAAGGACAAAGCGACCCAGACCCAGGATTCGCTGGCTGGTTCGGTGTCCGAAGCGTCTGATACCCTGGGCGAAGTACGTGATTCCATCGGCGATATGAACACCGCCATCGACAAGACAAGCAGCTCGATTGCTTCGGCCGATGCTGCGTTGGCGGGCCTGCAGGGACAGGCGCCTTCGCTAACGCAGGCAATCGCTCAGGGTAATGATTTGCTGGGCGAAGCTCGCACCACGGCTGGCAAGTCCATCACCTCGCTCTCCAAGGCACTTTCGGAGGGCAGCCTTGCGCTCACCAAGACGTCAGCCTCCGCGAACGCTTCGATTGGCAAGCTGACGGGTACGGTCACATCTACGACCACCCGCATCGACAACTCGCTCGAGTCTCTCCAAGCGACGATCGATCACAATAAGGCCGTTATCGGGCACTTGGAGATTCTCGTCAATGACACGTCGACAGGTTCCGAGGAAATTGACGCGCGCATTGTATCGACCATCGATTCGCTTCGCGAGCAAAACCAGAAGCTGCAGAGCATCAAGGATGGCCTTTCTGCACAGTCGCGCGCCATGGCAAACGACGCTACGCTAATCTCGAACGCGAGCAAAGCACTCGACGCGGCAATTCGGACCGGTACGGCTAACCTCGGTCAGGCTCAGACCGATCTGGGGCAGAACGCGCTGCCAAAGGCTTCGAGCGCGTTGGACTCCTTTGCCGCCGTTTCGGGCGATTTGACCGGCATTGTGTCGGGTATGACCCCCACGATTGCGAGCGCGCGTGGCACGCTGGCCCAACTCGATGCGACGCTCAAGCAGGCCAAGACCACGCTGGCCCAGACCGATTCCTCGCTTGCCAAGGTCCAGGACAAGCTCGCGACCGCCGCTAATGACATTGCGGCGCTGCAGACCTCTGAGTCTATGGGCGAGCTGGCTGATCTGGTGGGCGTCGACGTCAATGACGTCGCAGATTTCATGGCATCTCCGGTTGAGCTCGCGTCCAAGTCGATCTATCCGGTTAAGAGCTTCGGCTCGGGCATTGCTCCTTTCTACACCAACCTGGCGCTGTGGGTGGGCGGCTATGTGCTCATCGCCATCTACAAGCTCGAGGTCGACCGCGAAGGCATCGGCAGCTTTACCGCGCGTCAGGGCTACTTTGGCCGCTGGTTGCTCCTGGTGATTCTGGGTGCGTTGCAGGCCATCATCGTTACGGTGGGAGATCTGGTCATTGGCGTACAGTGCGTTAACCCGCTGCTGTTCGTGCTGGGCGGCATTGCAATCTCGTTCACCTACGTCAATATCATCTATGCGCTGTCCACTACGTTTAAGCACATCGGCAAGGCAATCGGCGTCATTCTGGTTATCGTGCAGATTCCGGGTTCGTCGGGCATGTATCCCATCGAGATGATGCCCGGCTTCTTCCAGTGGCTGCACCCGCTGCTGCCCTTTACCTACGGCATCAATCTGCTGCGCGAGACGGTCGGCGGCATGTATTCGTTCAACTACCTGTTTAACCTGTGCATTCTGGGCGTGTTCTTGATCGTGGCGCTCTTTATCGGCCTGCAACTGCGTCCGCTGCTGCTCAACCTTAACCTGCTCTTTGATAAACAGCTTTCCACGACCGGTATGATGATTTGCGAGTCCAACGACCTGCCGCGCCAGCGCTACTCGCTGCGCACGGCCATGCGCGTCATGCTCGATTCCGATTCGTACCGTCGCGAACTGCTCGATCATGCGGTCGCCTTTGAACATCGCTACCCGTACTACATCAAGGGCGGTTTTGCCGCCGTGGTGGGCGTTCAGGTCCTGCTCTTTGTCCTGTCGACGGTTCTCGATATCGACAATAACGGCAAGATCATCCTGCTTGTCATTTGGATCATCTCGGTTATTGCCATCTGCGGCTGGCTTATCAATATCGAATATATCCGCGCGAGCCTCAATACCCAGATGCGCATCTCGGCGCTTTCGGATGAGGACCTGCGTCGCGAGATGCGCGAACACACGGCCGCCATTCCTGCCGCCCGCCACATGTTTGGCCTCAACGCCAGCGAGCGTGGGTCTGAACCCAAGACTCAGACTGTCAGCCAATGTGGTCATCGCGATGCGGTCCATGTGCCCGAGAACGGGGATGACACGTTTGTGATGAATGAAAAGAACGCCCCGCTCGGCAAGCACTCCAAAGGAGGTGAGGCATAAATGAAGAACATCCTGCATCTGTTTAAGCGTGATGTCCAAAACGTGTCTCGCTCCGTAATCGGCTTGGTTGTCGTGATGGGCCTCATTATCGTACCGTGCCTGTACGCGTGGTTTAACATCGCCGGCAGCTGGGATCCGTACGGCAACACCGGCAATCTTAAGATCGCCGTGGTCAACACCGATGAGGGTTACGAGAGCGATCTGATCCCCGTCGAGGTTAACGTGGGCGAAAACGTGACCGCCACCCTACGCGGCAACGAGAGCTTCGATTGGGTTGTGCTTAACGATCGCGAAAAGGCTATCGAGGGCGTTAAGTCGGGCGCGTACTATGCTGCCGTCGTTATCCCCAAAACGTTTAGCTCCGACATGATGACGCTTTTCTCGACCGACGTGAAACACGCCGATATCGAGTTTTACGAGAACCAGAAGGCCAACGCCATCGCGCAGATCGTGACCGA
>URNU01000204.1 GCA_900549275.1 uncultured Collinsella sp.
TACCGCGCGCGCACTTCTTCCGACGCGACGGGCACGTTCTATACCCTCTCCGTTGATAAGGAAGAGCCCAAGAGCGAAAACTTCTACTTGGTGGTGCGCACGCCGGCGGGGTCCGCGGGCGTCAACGGCTACACCGCCACCACGGTGGACACGAGCCTTAACGAGCACATCAACTACCTGCTGCGCGGTAAGACCGCAGCCGACGGCAAGGCTGCCGAGGACGGGCACCAGAATACGCCCTCGACCTACAGCGTGACATCCAACTACACGCACGGCCTCATCGATAACAACAAGGACGGCATCAAACAGATGGAGCTTCACGATGTCACCTATCCGCTTACCATGAAGGTAAGCGACACCGTGAAGTTCGACTCGAACCAGCAATACACGAGCTCCGACGAGCTGTACTACCAGCTGGATTCTTCGCTCGTGAACTACGAAGGCGGCAAGGCCGCGGGCGCGCATGGCTACCCGACCGGAACCCAGGGCACGTATTCGTTCTACGTGACAGTGGGGGGCAAGTACTACACGTGGAATGGTTCTAAGTGGATTGATGCCGGCACGTCGCCAACGCCGGCTATTGCTGCCAAAGACTGGTCTGCAACGGGTGGCGACATGTCGCTTGTGCTTGCCGATGCCAGTGGCAAGGCCATCGACCTTTCCGGTATTCGCGAGATCGCTAAGAACCATAACAGCCAGTTCACCATCACCATGAAGGCGAATCTCGCCATGACGGAGCCTGCGTGCCAGGCTGGTATTATCGCTTCGCAGAATGGCGGCACAGATAAGTACACAAAGCCCAACTACCGTGCGCACCTCTCTACGCATGCCGAAACGCTCAGCACCAGTAGTAACTCGGCATACATCGACGGCATAGCTGGATACTACCGCATGGACGTGGGCTCCTCGACTATTGCGCTCGAGGCTTCAAAGAAGTCGCAGCTGGGCATCAACATCGATGACCTCAAGTCCGCCGACGGCGAAATCGCTCTGGTGGGAACGTATGATTTGTCCAAGCTCGCGGGTGCCGAGGCCATGATCTCCAATGCCAACACGGTGACGTATACGCTGAGCTTGCAGAAGCGCCGCCAAGATGATGATCGTTATGATGCGGTCGACAACATCTCAAGCTACATTACGGTGCTCGGTAGCGACAAGTTGGCTAATGGCTCTTTGAGCGCCGATGGCAAGAATTACGTATTTACTGATAGCAAGGGAGCTGGCGGCGCGTTCGCCACGCGCGACGGCAACAGCCTTGCCTTTAAGCATGCTTTCCGCGTTAAGGTGAACACGGATGTTGAGGGCAAGGGCCAAACTTATGCCAACTACCGCTTGGTGCTTACGGCTCATATGTCCGGCGTCGGTGTCAACGACACGCCGGTTAACGTCAGCAGCCTCGCCGGCTATGCGAACTCCGACTACGTGACGTACACGCTAGCGCGCATCAACACCAAGGGCATTCCCCATGAGACGAAAACCAACTAGCCACGCGAGGGGCGGCAACCACCCGGTTGCCGCCCTTTTTTCTTGTTCGCCTGACCCGCTGCTGTCCCAGCTACCCACCAACTTTCCAGCTTTCCACCCAACTTACCACCTAAGGTGGAAAGCTGGAAAGTAAATGGAAAGCTGGCATGTTAGGCGCGGGTTGACGAGGGGTTAATAATTGCATAAACCATACCAGCCAAACAAAAAGATACCAATCTGGTTGGTAAAACACCGTCAATGAGCCGCGAGCCAACTAGCTGCGTAAATAAAACCTAAAGAACTGTTGCAAATGAATGGCAAATACCCAGATGCCGCCGTTGCGTTTTTCAATTAACTGCTACGCGCAAACAGCAAAATGCTACTATCTAACAAGCACGTAAGAAAGCAGATTAACGGTTAAGGCTAAGAAGTGGCAGGCATGTCAGAAGCAACAAGGACTCGCGCGCATGCGCCCGAGGTTAGGCAACGCGCCGTCGAGATCCTCCAAGAGGGGGTCGGTCACCGCGCCCTCGCCGCAAAGCTTGGCATTCCCCAGGCCACGGCTCGTCAGTGGGCCCGCGCATATGCCGTGGGCGGTGCCGACGCCGTGCTCAATGCGGGCGCTCGTCATCATACCTATTCGTACGATGTAAAGCTCGCCGTGGTTAAGGACCGTCTGGAAAACGGCCTGACGGTTCGCGAGGCCATGATCAAGCATGGGATTCCCAGCGAGTCTTCAGTCAAGGCTTGGTGCCGCCAGTATCGCGAGAGCGGTGAATCTGCGCTGGTCGATAAGCCGCGCGGCCGCAAGCCGCGCGCTAAAAAGGCTGAATAGCGAACGGGATGGTGCGCCCACAGGGGCGCATTTTTCTTGCCGCCCCTCTACTCCAATGCGGACGCGCCCTTGCCCCGTACGCCTAAAACTCCCCACTTGACCGAAAACCTGCCTCCGCTACTCCTCAATTGAGCTATAACGTTAAACAATTGCAGCGTTTTTGCATGGGGGAGCGATGGTATGACGCTACTGTATTTCCTTACCCTGTTTCCGCTGGTACCGGCGCTGGGCATGCTGCTCGCGCGCGGTGACCGCGTCCGCGATGCGGTGGGGCTCATAGGCTCCGGCATTATTATGGCGGTGACAGTTGTAGTCGCCGTCATGTTTTTTGGCACGGGTCCGCAGAACTTTGAGGTTGCCCCCGGCACCTCGCATGTGCTCTCGATCATCAGCTCCGCCATCGATGTCATCCTGTGCGCCGTCATCCTGTACAACGCGTACAAATATAGGAACGCGCTCACCACGTTGCTCGGCATAGTCCAGCTGGTGGGCTCGCTCGCCTTTGCAGCCATGACACTGCCCGCGGCCGAAGCCGTCACGGCGACGCCGCTCTACCTAGACTACATGAGCGTGATCATGGTCCTCGCCGTCGGCATCGTCGGCAGCCTAATCTGCGTGTATGCCTTGGGTTATATGAAGGACTTCCAGGCCCATGACGAGCATGAGGCCGCGCTGCGCGGGCAGGCCGCGCCCGACCGTCGCCCGCAGTTCCTGGCGCTTATGTTCCTGTTCCTCTCGGCCATGTTTATCATCGTGACGAGCGACAACCTTGAGTGGCTGTTCTGCGGTTGGGAAATCACCACCGTGTGCTCGTTCCTTATGATTGGCTACACGCGTACGCCCGAGGCCATCAAGAACGCCTTCACCCAGATCATCCTCAACATGCTGGGCGGCATCGCGTTTTTGGCCGGACT
>URNU01000205.1 GCA_900549275.1 uncultured Collinsella sp.
GCTTCCTTGGTCTGGATGATCTTAAACTGCGGACGGCCGAGCACTTTGCCAGCGGGGTCGAGCGCGGCGGTAATTACCGTGGGGAGCAGCTGCACCGTGCGTACGGGCTCAATAACGACGATGTCGACCATGCCGTCGTCCATGCGACAGTTGGGGAACAGGTTGATGTCGTTTTGGATGACCGAGGTATTGCCTGCCATGCAGCAGATACCGTCGAGCTCCTCGACAATGCCGTCGTGCTCAATGGTAAAGTGCGCCACCGTGGGGTTGGGCGTGGCGAGCGCGGAGAGGAAGTAGGCGATCTCGCCAATGTCGTTTTTGGTGGGAGCGGCCTTCATCATGATCTCGGCGTCGAAGCCCGAGCCGGCGATGATGATGAAGCCGTGGCGCTTCTCGTTGCCGTTCTCGTCGAGCCAAAAGAGCTCACCCATGTCCACCTTGACCGTGCGGCCGGCGCGGCAAGCCTTGGCGAGTGCCGCCGCCTCGGGAGCATTGCCGATGTTGTTAAAGAACAGGCAAGCCGTGCCGGAGGGGAAGACGAGCGTAGGGACACCGCACCCGCGCATCTGGTCGAGCACGTTGGAGACGGTGCCGTCGCCGCCCGAAACGACTACGCGGTCGAACTCACGAACGTCCGCTACCGCGTCCTCGGGCTCCATGCCATCGCCGATAAAGCGCATTACGACCTCGTCGCCGCCCTGTGCAAGGGCGTGCGTGAATGCGTAGATTTCATCGGAGCTGGGACCCGATGCCGGGTTGTGGATGATAAGGCAGCGCATACTTACGTTCCCGTTCTGTGACTAACCGAGTATAGTTGTAGGGCAATGCCGATATCCTACCCGTGTTTTTCGGGCCTAACCTTATTCGATGGGTTGATATGTACATTTCCACACATCAGGCTCTGGTCGACTTTTGCCAGCGCGCCCGCGAGTTCGACGCGATCGCCGTCGACACCGAGTTTTTGCGCGAGCGCACGTTTCATCCGCGCCTGTGCCTGGTCCAGATTGCCACCCCCGCCGAGAGTGTCGCTGTCGATCCGCTGGTGATCGACGACCTGTCGCCGCTGGCCGAGCTTATGGCAGACGAGGGCGTGGTCAAGGTATTCCATGCTTGCTCGCAGGACATGGAAGTTATGCTCCATACCGTGGGCGCACTGCCGCGGCCGATTTTTGATACGCAAGTTGCCGCCGCCTTTTTGGGCGAGCGCCAGCAGATTTCGTATGGCGCGCTTGTTCAGACGTTCTGCGGCGTATCACTGCCCAAGACCGAGTCGCTGACCGATTGGTCGCGCCGCCCGCTGAGCGATAAGCAGATCGAATACGCAATCGATGATGTCAAGTACTTGATCGTCGCCTATACCGAGATGATGAGCCGCCTGCGTGAGTTGGGCCGCGTGGACTGGGTGCTCGATGAGTTGCGTCCTCTGGCCGACGAGTCACACTACCGTGCCGATCGCCATGAGGCATTCCGCAAGGTCAAGCGCATCAATTCGTGTAGCCGCCATCAGCTGGGCATTGCGCGCGAGCTTGCCGCCTGGCGTGAGGACCGCGCTGAGCGGCGAAACATCCCGCGCAAGTGGGTTATGTCCGACGATACGCTGCTGGCCCTGGTTAAGCGCAATCCCGTGCGTGTTGAGGAGTTCCGCAGCATCCGTGGTACCGACCAGCTGGGGGAGCGCGACGTAGACGGCGCGCTGATGGCCATCAAGCGCGGCGCAAGCTGTCCGCACGACCGCCTGCCGCTCATGGTGCGCGGGCATCGCCAGATCTCTCCGGAGCTGGAGAGCGTGACGGATCTCATGTACGCGCTCATCCGCCTGGTTGCCGAGCGCTCGGGCGTGGCGACCTCGGTCATTGCCTCGCGCGATGACCTGGCCGACTACATTGAGCATCCTGAGCAAAGCCGCTTGCGCGAAGGTTGGCGTTTTGAGCTTGTGGGCTCGCGCCTGGACGATCTGCTTTCCGGCAATATGGGGTTGACGGTGAAGGACGGCAAAATCGAGCTTCTGTAGGGAAGCCTAGTCGGCTGAGTGGGTAGAATGCCTCCAACGTGTAACTCGATTCGAAGGAATTCGTATGCCCTATTACTATGGATACGGTTTTGGCATCGACCCGCTGTACCTGCTGGTTGTTCTTGTTTGTACGGTGCTCGGTCTTGCCGCGCAGAGCTATATCAACTCGACGTACAAGACCTGGTCCAAGGTTCGCTCGGACGGCGACACGGGTGCCACAGTCGCGCGCCGTATGCTCGATGCCAACGGCTGCAACGCCGTGGGTATCAAGGGCGTCGCCGGTGAGCTCACCGACCACTACAACCCGCAGGATAACAACCTGTATCTCTCGGATGCCAACCGTTCGGGCGGGTCGGTCGCAAGCGTTGCCGTCGCCTGTCACGAGGCGGGTCATGCCGCCCAGCGCCAAAGCGGTTACGCCATGATGAAAGTGCGTACCGCCCTGGTTCCGGTTGTCAACTTTACCCAGAACACTTGGACCATCGTGTTGCTCTTGGGCCTGTTTATGAACATTGCCGGGCTCACAACCCTCGCGTTGATCTTCTTCTCGTTTAGCGTGCTGTTCCAGTTGGTTACGCTACCGGTCGAGATTGATGCCAGCCGCCGCGCTGTGGCGTACATCGAGCAGTCGGGCATGAGCTCCAAGCAGGTCAACGGTGCCAAGAAGGTCCTGACGGCAGCCGCGCTTACCTACGTTGCTGCAGCGCTCACTTCGATCATTCAGCTGCTCTACCTGATGGCTCGCTACAACAGAAACTCTAACCGATAACAAATCGGGTCGCTGAGCGCCGCGGGGATTCGTGTCCCCGCGGCGCTGTACTATGTGTTGGACTTAATTTCGCACGGGGCCGGAGCCTCTGTGTTCGATAACGAAAGGAGGCTGCGTGGCAGGCTGGAACCTAACCGGCAATGCCGTTTCCGCCGAGTTTGACGGCTCGGACGAGCAGGAGCGCAAGGAGCTCAGCGTGAGCCAGGCGGTAGAGATCGCCGCCGGTGCGCTCGATGCCATTCCGCAGCTGAGCGTTCTGGGCGAGGTCACGGGTTTTCGTGGTCCTAACGCCCGAAGTGGCCACTGCTATTTCCAGATCAAGGACGATTCGGCCGCCGTTGACTGCATCATTTGGAAGGGTGCCTATCTCAAGCGCACGTTCGATCTGCGCGACGGCATGCAGGTGAGCTTTAAGGGCAG
>URNU01000206.1 GCA_900549275.1 uncultured Collinsella sp.
CCGGCGACCAGCTCACGGTTGTTAGATGTCACCAGATCGACACCGCCGTCGGCAACATCGCGGTCGAGCAGCACAACAGGCAGACGTCCCGCTGCCGCGGCGATCGCCTCGTCGTTACCGCCGCAGGTATTGACGACCAGGCCGTCCACATCGGAGTCGATAAGCCTGGTGAGCGACTCGGCCTCCTTGGCGGGATCGTTGCCGCTAATGGCCGTCATAAGCGAGCAGCCGCGCGCGGCGGCACTGGCGGAAAGTCCTTCGAGCATGGCGCTCGAGAATGGGTTGGCGATGTCGGCCAAGATCACGCCGATGAGGTTGGTGCGCGAGCTGCGCAGATTGCGCGCGGCGGCACGCGGGCGATAGCCGGTGCGCTCGATAACCGCTGCGATGCGAGCACGGGTTTCCTCGGTCATCTGCCCGGGGCGGTTATTGAGATAGCGCGAAACCGTGGCCGGACTCACGCCCGCCTCGGCGGCAATGTCCTTGATTCTCATCTGCGCCATAGCGCACCCCGTTTCCCAATTGTCAGCAGTCTGAGCCATTTTAGGCATTTTTAATAATCTCGGTTGCAAAACGCTGTAGGTGAGCAGCATCGTTTTTGCGTCTCGAGCAGATGCGATAATGGGCTAGATAGACGAGTCTTTGGACAGCTCAAAATAGTCGGGATGTAAGGCGATAACCGGGCCCTGCTCCTCGGGCATTAGGTGCAAGTGCGTCTCTGCCAGATAGCTCGCCGCGTCGGTATCGCCCCTCTTAATAGCCTCGAGAATCCGGCGATGCTGCCGACGAATCGGCTCCCAATCCAGGTCCTGCGACACCATACGCAACCAGTTGTATCGCTCAAAATGCGTGTTGATGCTCTTCATCCAATCCCACAACATGTGACGGCCGGCAATCACGAAACACGTCTCATGGAACAGGTTGTCCAGATCGAAAAAGCGACGCGTTTCGCTATGGTCGAGCGACTCGGACTCGGTAAGAATCTGCTCGAGCCGATGCTTTTGCTCGGGCGTGGCGGCCGAGCAGCATTTAATAAGCACGCTTCTCTCGAGTTTCTCGCGCAAGAAACAGGCGTTCTCGGCGCGTTCCATGCTGATCTTAGAGACGTAGGTGCCGCTTTTGGGACGCGTTTCCACCAGCTCCTGCTCACGCAGGCGCACAAAGGACTCGCGAATGGGCGTGCGCCCGATTCCCGTCTCCTTTTCCAGACCAATCGCCGAAAGGCGCGTGCCGGGCTTGAGCTCGGCATAGATAATCTTGGAGCGCAGCGCGTTGTATGCCTGATCTTGCAGGCTCTGATAATGCTGGTGTTGTTCCATAAAGCCCTCGGATGAAGCCCACGGTTTGTCGAATATCACCACGTAATACTATCGCATCCCCCATTCCCTCAGTTGTGGTGAGATAGAGACACTTGCGCCGCCGGGATCACAAGAGCAAGCGGCGGTCGTCCCACGCACGGGACGACCGCCGCTTTTTGCTATCTACCGACTGACGCCGCGGGGACAGGCCCCACGCACCAAGGGATTAACTAGAGTTCGCAGGCAACCTTGTAGCCGTCGCCGATGGCGTCGCGAATGTTGCCGCACTTGTTGGCGTCACCCAACACGTGGGTGGCAACACCGGCAGCGGCAAGGTCGTCGGCCAACTTGGTATTGGGACGATAGCCCATGGCAAGCACCAGCGTATCGGCATCGGCGATGGTGTGGACCTCGCCATCCTTCTCGTAGCTGATGGCGTCCTCGGTAATCTCGGTCACCTTGGCCTCGGTCAGCACGTGAACGCCCTTGGAGAGCATGCGCGTGATGAGCACCGCGCGACCGGCACCGCCCTCGTTGGCGGCGAGCGTCTTGGTCATCTCGATAACAGTGACATCGCGGTTGGCCGGCGACAGGTCATTGACCAGCGGGGCCAGGTAATCTGCCGTCTCGCAACCGACGGTGCCGCCGCCTACGATGACGATCTTCTTGCCCGGGAAAGCCTTGCCGCCCAGCAGGTCGTCGGCTGTCATAACCTGCTTAAAGCCCTGCATAAAGGCAGGAGCGATGGGCTCGGCGCCATAAGCCAGGACGACCTCGTAACCCACGTAGTCGCGCTGAATGTCCTCGGCAGTAAGCTCGGTGCCAAATACGCACTTCACGCCGGCCTCGGCCAGGCGACGGTACTGATACTTGATCACGCGTGTGAGTTCCTGCTTTGCCGGCGGAACGGCTGCGATGCGCATCTCGCCACCCGGCTCGTCCTGCTTGTCCACGAGAACCACGTTGTGGCCGCGCTTGGCGGCAATGTAGGCTGCCTCCATGCCCGCAGGACCAGCGCCCACAACGAGCACGTTCTTGGCCTCGGCGGCAGGCTCGTAGCCAGCCTCGTCGCGCTCCACGTCCGGATTGACGGTGCAGGAGATGCGCTTGCCGAACATAATGCCGTTCAGGCAGCGCAGGCAGCCAATGCAGGGGCGGATGTCGTCGGCGTTGCCGGCGGCTGCCTTGTTGCAGAACTCGGCATCGCACAGATTGGCGCGGCCCATCATGCAGATATCGGCAGCGCCGTCCTCGATCAGCTCCTCGGCGATCCAGGCCTCGTTGATGCGGCCGACGGTGGCGACGGGAATGTTGACGTGCTTTTTGATCTCGCGCGAGCAGGCAGCGTGCGAGGCCTGCTGAGTACCGGCGGCGGGAATGGCGGAGCCGCGCTTGATGGTGGTGCCGCCTGAGACATGAATCATGTCGACGCCGGCCTTCTCCAGGCGACGCGAGACGTAGATCATGTCGTTGAGAGTCAGGCCGCCATCGGTGTACTCGTCGCCCGAGATTCGAACGTCGATGATAAAGTCCTTGCCGCAGCGCTCGCGAATCTCGGCGATGACCTCGAGCAAAAAGCGCATGCGGGCATCGAGCGAGCCGCCGTACTCATCGGTACGCTTGTTGTAGAGCGGGGTCAAAAAGCCGCCGAGCATACCGTGGGCGTGAGCCGCGTGGACCTCGACGCCATCGACACCGGCCTTCTGCATACGCACAGCGGCGTCGCCAAACTGATGCGTGAGCTCGTGAATCTCATCGACCGTAATGGGGCGCGGCGCCTCGCGGGCATAGGACGGGCCCACAAAGGACGGAGCGATCAGGCGCGGCGTGCCCGGAATGTTAAAGGCCATGTAGGCGGGGTGGAAGAGCTGCGGCATGATCTTGCAGCCGTA
>URNU01000207.1 GCA_900549275.1 uncultured Collinsella sp.
ATCACGTAGACGCGATCGATGTCGTTGAGTTCCTCGAGCGAAAGGCCCAGCTCGTCGATATCGAGCTCGCCGGCAGGCGTCATGCGGCCCACCAGGGTATCGCGTACGACGCGAGGCTGCTCATGGATCTCCTTGAGCATAAAGTCGGGATAACCGCCCTTTTCGGCCATGTCCAGGTCCCAGTCGATATGGGTGATCTTGGGCTCAATCACGTTGCCGGCCTCGTCGGTATACTCGACGCCTGCGGGCGTGAGCTTGGCAAACTGGCCGTCTTCGAGCACCACGACATCGCGGGTGGCATCGATAAGCGCAATCACGTCGGAGGCAACGTAGGAACCGGTCTCGCCCACACCGACCACAATCGGGGAGTCCTTGCGGGCAACGGCAATCACGCCAGGCTCGTCGGCGCACACAGCGGCCAAGCCATAGGCGCCCACCACGTGGGTGCAGGCCTCACGCACGGAAGCCATCAGGTCGTGTGTCTCGGCATAGGCCTCTTCGATCAAATGCGCGAAGACCTCGGTATCGGTCTCGCTCTTAAAGTGATGGCCGCGGCCCTCCAGCTCTTCGCGCAGCTCGGCGAAGTTCTCGATGATGCCGTTGTGGACGATGGCGATGCGACCATCGCAGCTGGTGTGGGGATGGGCGTTGACAACGGAGGGCTTTCCGTGGGTAGCCCAACGGGTGTGGCCGATACCGCAGGTAGCATCGCTGTCGATGTTGGAAAGCTCGCTCTCCAGGCCCGCAACCTTGCCCACGCGGCGGATGACGTCGAGGTGAGCCGCGGCACCCTCGCCCACCTCGAGCGCGACACCCGAGGAGTCATAGCCGCGATATTCCATACGCTTAAGGCCCGTGACCAGAATGTTCTTTGCAATATCAGAGCCGGTGTAGCCGACAATTCCGCACATAGGATAAATCCCTTCGTTCGCGTGACTGCAAAACGTCCACGCACATGGGCGCTGAGACGCATAACGTCCGAGTATTGTACTAACGCAGGCGCAAGCTGATATACCAGAAGTGGTACCTCAACTTGGATACCACCCGATACACATACCCCGCCGCCACGAAAGGGACCGTTGTGGCGGTTTGCGCACCCCTAGAGTCGCAGGCGGCGTTCGAGCCGATTGCCCAGGGCCGTGAGCGCCATGACAATGACGTAGTAGACCACGGCCACCACTAAAAACGGTTCAAAGGCTCGATAGGTGAGCGCCTGCACGCTCTGGGCGGCGCGCATCATATCCATCAGGCCGATGGTTGCCACCAGTGAGGAGCTCTTGAGGACCGTGATCACTTCGTTGACCAGGGCGGGGGCAATCGAGCGCATCGCCTGCGGAACGACGATCTTGCGCATCATGGGAACATAGCGAAGCCCGATGGCCCGAGCGGCATCGTACTGCCCCCGATCAACGCCCTCGATACCGCCGCGCACCGTCTCGGACACCGTCGCCGAGCCATTGAGCCCCAGTGTAATGGCACCGGCGGCAAACATCGAGATTTTAAAGCCCGTGAGCTGCGGCGTCGCAAAGTACGCCAAAAAGAGCAACACGATGAGCGGCACGCCGCGAAAGATAGAGGTGTAGAAGTTGAGAACCGCGCGCAACGGGCGACAGGGCAAAACCTTGAGCACGGCGATGAGAAAGCCCAGGGCAAGTGCTATGACCAGCGCGGCGGCCGTCACCTGACAAGTCACGACCAGGCCGCTCATAAACATCGGTATATATGGTTCTAGCAGTTCAAACTTCATCAGCATGCCCTTGGTGCGCGCCGTATCAACTCGCTATTTTCCGGCAGCCGTCGACGTGCCGGAAGCGGAATAGTCGCCGTTCCACATAAAGTCGGCGCCCACATACTGCTTGATGCAGTCATCGATGGTGCCGTCCTCAAGCATCTCGCCGATGCACTCGTCAAGCGCCGCGACAAAGCCGGCGCCCTTCTTGGCCATCAGGCGGTACACGCCCACGTGGTCGCTCGTCTCGGAGCGATCGAGCAGGCCCAGCACCAGGCCCTCGTTCGCATCGCGCATGGACTGGCCCTCGGCGCCATCGCACAGATAGGCGTCGATACGCCCGGCAAGCACCTCTTGCAGGCACTGATCTCCACCGTCGTACGTGTGAATATCGGCATCGGGCATGACCTTGGCGATGAACTTGTTCTGCACGGTGCCGGTGGTGCAGGCGATAGACTTACCAGCGAGGTCCTCAACGCGCTTGACGGGATCGCCGCCGAGCGTGAGAACGCCCACGAGCGGCTGATAGTAGCCACGCGTGAAGTCGTAGGTCTGCTCGCGCTCTTCGTTGGAGCTCATCGCCATGGTAAAGGCCTTGTCATCGCTCTGCACCGATGCAAGCGTGGCGGCAAAGTCCTGCGGCTCAAAGTCGTAAGAAAAGCCCAGGCGCGAGGCCATCTCGTCGGCAATGGCGATATCCAGGCCGACAACCTTCTGTTTGCCGTCCGACTGCGTCTCCAGATAGCGATAGGGCGCAAAGGCATCGTCGCCCACAAAGGTGAGCTTGGTGCCCTTGACATCGTCGCCCGCAACCGCGGCAGAACCAGCGGCAGAGCCCTTGTCAGCGCCACTGCCAGCGCAACCGCTCACCGCAACCATTGCGGTACCGGCCAGCAAACCCAGGAAATCACGACGAGAAACAGAGCGAGCCATACCAAAGCCTTTCAATCTACGATCAAAACGGCTTCTATTGTAGACACTCCACTGTTTAACGCGCAGCCCAGCCGCGCCAAAACCGCCACAAAAGGGACAGGCACCTTTGTGGTGGTTCGGGTGTCTGACAACAAGCTCCGCCGAAACGTCTCAATCTGTAACATCTGGGGCGCCGAAAGAGGGTTTGCTGTTACAGATCGAGATTTTCCGCCTGGCCCCGGCGATCTGTCTCAATCTGTAACAGGTAGGTCTTGTTTTGGCGTCCAGATGTTACAGATCGAGACAATTGAAGGGCCAGGCAACGCGACCACCGCAAAGGAGGCAGCGCGCTGCGTCACCTTTGCGGCGGTTTGGTCTGGGCTCCGGTGTTTGCCCAGATAAAACCTGCCAAAATAAACCTGTCCCTAATTGGTAGGTTTTGACACCCTGGAAACGGGCGATGCTACAATCTGACTCGTACTTGAAACGCATCAAAGGGGCCGCTATGGCAAAGGTTAAAATCAGCGATG
>URNU01000208.1 GCA_900549275.1 uncultured Collinsella sp.
CCCGCCGTGCTTTCGGCCCTCATGAGCTGGAACGAGGTGCCCGATCAGGCATATATCGCCACGCTCATGAAGCTCACCGACGACCGTGTGATCAAGTTGGAGCAGGCGACCGTGACCAAGGCCAAGAAAGGCCTGTTGGGGCGTGAAAAAGAAGAGCAGACGTATCGCGTGACGGTGAGTGATACGGGCTGGAAGTCGGCCAAGGGCATTGACCGCATGGTGCTCAAGGTCTTCTTTGCCGGTGCTAAGCCCGACGAGAACGGCGATCGCTCGCGCACGTTCGACGAGCTGCAGCACTACGTCAAGCAGCACGCTACGCCCGTGGGCGACAAGCTCGAGGACTATCAGAACACCGTTAAGGGCAAGCTGGCCGATAGCGAGTACGTTGCCTCGGACGGCATTGTTGCAATGGTGTTTTGCCTGGTTCTCGGTATTCTGATCGCCTGTGTTCCCGCGGGATCCATCTTCTTTACCGACGGCGCGCAGGCGAACATTGTCGCCGCGGTTATCTCGGTGCCGATTGTGCTGGTGGGTATTGGCGTGGGCCTTACGTTCCGCCGCTTTACGCCGGAGGGCGCCGAGGTGGCGGCTCGCTGCAAGGCGCTTAAGCATTGGCTCGAGGATTTCACGCGTCTAAAGGAAGCCGTCCCCGGCGATCTGGTTCTGTGGAATAAGCTTCTGGTGATGGGTGCGGCGCTGGGCGTTTCGAAGGAAGTTCTGCGTCAGCTTGCCGAGGCTGTTCCCCCCGAGGTGCGCGAGGCCGACGGTTTCTACGACAATTACCCCTGCTACTGGTGGTACTACCATCATTACGGTACCGAGTCGCCGCTCGATTCGTTCGATGACGTGTATCACGAGAGCATCCGTGAGCTGGCTTCGAGTTCCGATAGCTCGAGCGGCGGCGGTGGCGGCGGCTTCTCGGGCGGCGGCGGAGGCGGCGTCGGCGGAGGCGGTGGCGGAACGTTCTAACGGTCGTAAATTATGGGATGGGCTTTTCTCGACAGCCGTCGGGGGAAGCCCATCCCCTTTTTATGCGCTACCTACGAAGACTGTCCCCAACGACTAGTCACTGGGGACGTTCCTAAATGACTAGGTATGGCTGCTGGGCCTAGGCTGTTAGGTCGAGTTCGTAGAGGAAGCTTTCGCGCGGCATGTCGTGGCGGCGCTCTTCGCGGTTGGCGCGGTGCGTGGCCGTGCGCTTAAAGCCGTGCAGCTCGTAGAACTTCCACGAGCAGTCGGAGTCGGTGTACAGGTGCGCCCTCGTCGCTCCAAGCGAGGACAGGTGCGAGACCGCGGCATCGAGCAACACCGAGCCTACGCCCAGGCCATGGACGTCGCGATCTACGGCAAGCAGCGTGACCTCGTTGTCGTGCGGCAACGGGCTGCTCTCGAGCAGGCGGTTGTTGGTTCGGATGGTTGCGCGCACAAACGAGAGATACTCGGCGCAGGCATCGGGCTCCAGCTCGCGCATTTGCGATAGCAGCGCGCGTTCGGTATCCATCCAATGTTCCTTGACGGTGGCGCCGGAGCTCTGTCCCGCACGCGCGAGCGCAATGCCGCGCGCCTGACCATCGATTACGGCAACCTGCGAAAACGTCGACGACGAAAGGCAATAGGCGAGGTCGCACGCGGCCTCAAGGCGGTTGTACTCATCGTTATCCGAATTGTTATGCCAAAGCTGCTGCAGAATCAGCGCGATGGCGTCGAAGTCTTCGGTATCAAACGGTCGGTAGAGAACCCGCGAGACCATGGTGCCTCTTTCTTTTGCGGATGCATATCGAGCACAGTTCTACCACGCTATTGGCATCTAATTATGGTGCCCCTGTGTTCCATGAACTCACCGTGCCCGGTGCCGTGCCCGTCCCCTCCGCTCGCAAACTTTTTCTGCACATGCGCCCGTTGCGGGGTGCATCGTCGCGCTCGATGCGCTACATTGAATCAGTATTTTCATTGCCGCTGCGCGAGCGCTGCAGATCGACGTATCACCGACTCACAGAGCACGGCGGCGTACCAGACAGGAGGACTGCATGGGATCTGATGTGAAGATCGCACGCGCGTTGATCTCGGTTACCGATAAGACGGGCGTCGTCGATTTCGCACGGACGCTGGTCGATGACTTTGGCGTCGAGATCATCTCTACGGGCGGCACGGCTCGTGCCATCGAGGATGCGGGCGTTCCCGTAACTCCCATCGAGGAGTTCACGGGCTATCCCGAGATGATGGACGGCCGCGTTAAGACCCTGCACCCCAAGGTTCACGGCGCGCTGCTGGCCCGCCGCGATTCCGAGCAGCACATGCAGGAGGCGGCTCAGCACGGCATTAAGCTGATCGACCTGGTCGTCGTCAACCTGTACGAGTTCGAGAAGACCGTCGCCAACCCCGAGGTCACCTTCGCGGACGCTATCGAGCACATCGACATCGGTGGCCCCTCCATGCTGCGCTCTGCCGCCAAGAACGCCACGAGCGTTACCGTCATCTCCGACCCGGCCGACTATGATGCCGTCCTGGCCGAGATGCGCGAGACCGGTGGCTGCACCACGCTTTCCACCCGTCGTCGCCTGCAGGTGAAGGTCTACCAGACCACCGCCGCCTACGACACGGCTATCTCCCGTTGGCTTGCCGCCCAGGCAAGCGACGTGGCGGACACCTCTGCCAAGCTCGAGATCTCACTGGAGAAGGTCGACGACTTGCGCTATGGCGAGAACCCGCAGCAGAAGGCTACGGTCTACCGCTTTGCCGAGGGCTGCGAGAACACTGCGAGCTCGCAGTTCCCGCTCGTGGGCTCCGAGCAGATTCAGGGCAAGCCGCTCAGCTACAACAACTATCTGGATGCCGACGCCGCTTGGAACCTGGTCCGCGAGTTCGACGAGCCTGCCTGTGTGATTCTCAAGCACCAGAACCCCTGCGGTTCCGCCGTTGCCGAGGACATCACGGCCGCCTACGACCGCGCCTTCGCCTGCGATCCCAAGAGCGCCTTTGGCGGTATCATCGCCTGCAACCGCGAGGTTCCCTTTGATCTGGTTGAGCATTTTGCCGATCAGAACAAGCAGTTCGTCGAGGTCATCATTGCCCCGAGCTACACCGCCGAGGCGCTCGAGCGCATGGCCAAGCGCCCCAACCTGCGCGTGCTGGCTACCGGCGGCGTGGACCACGGCGCCCAGGTGGAGCT
>URNU01000209.1 GCA_900549275.1 uncultured Collinsella sp.
GAGGTGCTTGCCAGCCAGATCGGCGTGATGATGGAGGTCCAGTTTAAGAGCGGCATCCATTCCGATCGCATCGCCGCCATCGGTATCTCCAACCAGCGCGAGACCACGGTGGTATGGGACCGCGTGAGCGGCCAGCCTATCTACAACGCCATCGTGTGGCAGTGTCGCCGCACCGCCTCGACAATCGATAAACTGGCCGAGCAGGGCTGCGAGGAGCTGGTGCGTTCCCGCACCGGCCTTACGCTCGACCCGTATTTCTCGGCCTCCAAGGTGCAATGGATTCTCGACAACGTCGACGGCGCGCGCGAGAGCGCGGCGGCGGGCGACCTTATGTTTGGCACCATCGACACCTGGCTCATCTACAACCTCACCGGCGGCCAAACCTTCGCCACCGACTACACCAATGCCAGCCGCACAGCGCTCTTCAATATTCATACGCTGGACTGGGACGATGACCTGCTGGCTCTCTTCGACATCCCGCGTGCCATGATGCCCGAGGTTCGCTGGAGCTCCGGTGACTACGGTCACGTCGCGAGCGACATCATGACCAACATGCCGCCCATCATGGGTGTGGCGGGCGACCAGCAGGCGTCGCTGTTCGGTCACTGCTGCTTCCATCCCGGCCAGACCAAAAACACCTATGGCACGGGCTGCTTTATGCTCATGAATACCGGCGACGAGATCGTCGAATCCAAGAATGGCCTGGTCTCCACCATCGGTATCGCTGCGGACGGCAAGGTCAGCTATGCGCTCGAGGGTTCTATTTTTGCCGCCGGCTCAACGATGAACTGGCTGCGCGACAACATGGGCGTTATCTCCAACGTATCCGAATCGGCACGGCTCGCCTCCTCGATCAGCGACAACGAGGGCTGCTACTTCGTTCCCGCTTTCGCGGGCTTGGGTGCACCTTGGTGGGACGCGCACGCCCGCGGCATCGTATGCGGTCTGACCGGCGCCTCGACTCGCGCGACCATCGTGCGTGCCGCTTGCGAGTCCATGGCCTATCAGAGCTATGACGTGCTGCGTGCCATGGAGCAGGACGTGGGTCTTTCGATCGAGCGCCTGTCCGTCGATGGCGGCGCCTCGCGCAACGAGTTCATCATGCAGTTCCAGGCAGACTTGCTGGATATCCCCGTGCTGCAATGTGAGTCGGTGGAGACCACGGCGATCGGTGCCGCGTATTTGGCAGGCCTTGCGGTTGGGTATTGGGAGGATCTGGAGGAGCTGGAGCAAAACGCCCAGATCGTCAAGACGTTCCATCCCCATATGTCCGTTGAGCGTCGCGAGCGCAACCTGGACGGTTGGCACGATGCGGTCAAGCGTTCGCTCAGCACCGCTCAGTAGGGCTGCGACGGGCACTCGATACAACAAACCGCTAAACTTATGCACGGCGCGCGGCAACAGCACCGCGGCGCGCCATCTCAGCAAGGCCATCTTGCGGCCGCAACGAAAGGGGCAAGACCCATGACCGTCACCTACGATACGTCCCGCGTGACACTTGTCGATCATCCGCTCGTCCAGCATAAGCTGTCGATCCTGCGCGACAAGAGCACCGGCACCAACCAGTTCCGCCAGCTCGTGCGCGAGCTCGCGCTTTTTGACGGCTACGAGGCCATGCGCGATCTGCCCATGGAGGATGTCGAAGTCGAGACTCCCATCACCACCGCCACGTTTAAGCAGCTTGCCGGCAAGAAGCTCGCCATCGTCCCCATCCTGCGTGCAGGTCTTGGCATGGTCGACGGCATCCTCGACCTGGTGCCCTCTGCCCGCGTGGGCCACATTGGCATGGAGCGCGACGAGGTCACCCACGAACCGCATGAGTATTACTGCAAGATGCCCAAGGATATCGACCAGCGTATCTGCCTGGTCGTCGATCCCATGCTCGCCACGGGCGGTTCTGCCGAGATGGCTATCAGCTATCTGCGCGAGCGCGGTGTCAAGGACATCCGCATGCTGTGCATCGTCGCGGCCCCCGAGGGCCTCAAGTCGCTGACCGAGAAAGATCCCGATGTGCATATCTATACCTGCGCCATCGACGACCACCTCAACGAGGCCGCCTACATCGTTCCCGGCCTGGGCGATGCCGGTGACCGTATCTACGGCACGCTGTAGTCGTCGGGCCTTGTCGGCTACGGTCACAAATACGAAGAAATGGTGCGCGCGGGCGAGTAAAAGACGTCCACGCGCACTCCTGTTAACGGACGTTTAGCCCAGAGGGGTTCGCGAAAAAACGTATTACCGTACCTGCGGCATAAAGAAGGTCTTAAGAAAACGAACAGGTGCGTATTAACCGATGCTTTTTCGGTTGTACTTTAGCGATTGGCTCGTACAATAGTCACCAATGTTTGGCGGGAACTGTTCTGGGAAGCGTTAAAAAGGAAAGTGAGGACGCCAGTGTTTCAGGTAGCCGATCTGCTCGCTATCGTTGCAGGCGCCATCGCGGGCGCAATCGCCTTTCTTCCCTTTGTTTTTACGCTCAAGCCGGTTCTTGACGATAAGCAGAATGCGGACATGCTCAAGGGCATGGTGAGTCTGGCGGTCTCGGCAATCGCCCTGCTCGTCTTTACCTTGGTTGTGTTTGTGTTGTTCGGAGAGGCATTTCGCATGTTCCTCCTGGGCGAGGCAATCGGCTTCGTGGCCTTTATGGCCGCCTGCACGGTTCGTGTCGCCAAGGCGCTGCGAGATCCTCATGAGGTCGAAAGGTAAGTCGTGGAAATTTTTGAAAAGCTGCCTGATGAGATTAATCATCTGGTCAGCGAGTTCAGCTCCACCCCCGTCGTGGGCGATCTGAGCTGCGGCATCACGCAGTACTCGTTTTGGCTGATCGTCTCCACGATCGTGCTCCTGATCGTCCTGGCCGTGTTCAAGAAGAAGCAGACCTTGGTTCCCAAGGGCTTCTTCGTCAACGGTTTCGAGTACATCATCGAGTACGTCGAGAACGATATCGGCAAGGGCGTCGTGGGTGAGAACTGGAAGAAGCACTTCCCGTTCCTGTGCTCGCTTTTCCTGTTCATCCTGATCAATAACATGATCGGCCTGATCCCGGGAATGAAGCCCGGCACCGGCGCAATCGGCTCCACCGCCGCGCTCGCCATCTTCGCCTTCGTGTACTTCATCTACTACGGATGCAAGGCTCACGGCGTGATCGGCTACAT
>URNU01000210.1 GCA_900549275.1 uncultured Collinsella sp.
AACAGCTTGGTCTTATTGTTCTTAAAGGCCGCCCAGACCTTATCGAGCGAAAACGCGCTCTCGACGCGACCGGTCACCGCAAAGTGCATCACGGCAATGTCGGCGAACATCTTAAAGAAGACCCCCAGGACCGCCGTGGCAATCATAGCCAGGACAAGCAGACCAAGCGAGCCAAACAGCGCAGCCTCGAGCGCATAAGAGCCGTAATACGAATACGAGCCCGCGGCGCCAATTACCACGCTCTCCACCAGCGAAAGCACTACACCGATAACGGGAATGGCAGCGATAACCTCGAGCACGACCGAAATAACGCTCGAAAAGACTCCAAGGCCAAACGATGTGGAACGCATCAACGGACGATCCATACCGTCATCAATCTTAAGCGACAGATCGCGACCCCACTCAATGCCAAAGCCCGAACCGCACACGCTCGCCACGTAAGCGGCCAAAAAGCCGATAGCGGCTGCAATACCGCCGATAACGGGAATAAACAGCACGAGCACCGACACGACACAGATAAGCGCCGGCAAAAAGGCAATCTGGCACACGCGCTGCAGCACGCCCGGAGTCTTGGTCATATCCTCAAACGCCTGAGCCGTGCAGCCTTTGGGTACGTTCATGGCAGGTTGAGGGACAAACTGCTGAGGCTGAGGCTGACCCTGAGGGGCGGAAGCTGCAGCACCAGCATTAGGAGCACCGCACACGCCGCAGAACTTGTCGTTATCGCCCATAGGAGCGCCACACTGCGAACAGAACATCGAAATCATCCCTTCGTATCTAGAGCGAATCACCTGGATCGCAAACGATGTCTTGGTCATCATTATCACCCAAGGTGAGGACAAATACTCTTAGATGACGTATTTGCAACGCGCGAGGCGCTTTTCGATTGTTTGATGAGTGTGTCCGCGCTAGTTCGTACCGCGGAAACCCTTGCCGACGATCTCGGAACTGTCGACAATCGTGATAAAGGCACCCGGATCGACTTCGCGCGCATAGCGGCGCAGCTGCACGGCCTCGCGACGGCTCAGCACGCTCATGATCACCGTCACGCATTTGCCCGAGAAGGCACCGTAGCCGCGACTGATGGTCGCCGTACGGTTGAGATGCTTGACGATAAACTCCTCGACCTTAAGGGGCTCGGAACAAATGACCGTGCAGACCTTACGAAGGTGAATGCTCTCGATGGCCTTGTCGACCACGAGCGTCTTGGCAAACAGGCCGAGCACGCAATACAGGCCGACACGCGGACCATACAAAAAGGCCGCGATGGCCACGATGCCGATATCAACCAACAGCAGCGCGCGGCCAATCTCGAGCGTGGTGCGGCGCTTGAGGATCATGGCGAGGATGTCCGTGCCGCCCGTCGAGGCGCCAATATCAAAGACGATGGCGCTGCCGAGCGCCGGCAGTATCACGGCAAAGCACAGGTCGAGCCACATATCGCCCGTCATCGAAACATCAGTCGGAATAAAGAGCTCAAAAAACGAAACATAGGCGGACAGCGCAAACGAGGCGAAGACGCTCCACAGGATTGCCTTGCGCTCCAAAAAGATAAAGCCCAAAACGACGAGAACCGCGTTGATAATCCACATAAAGACGCCGACGGGCAGGGTCGGGAACAGCGTGGACAGAATGACCGACACGCCCGAGGTGCCGCCAAAAGCAAAGTGATTAGGGGTTTTAAACGCAACGATGGCAAAGGCCGTAAGAATCAGGCCCAGATTGAGCTCGGCGAAAAAGCGCGGGAAGCCCGGCTCCTGGCTGCGCTTTTGGCCGGCACGCTCGCCGCGCTCAATATCGGTGCGATCGACCACGCGCTCCATCGGCACCACGGGAGGACGATGTACCTCCTCGGCAGCTCGCGATGCCGCCTCTGCCGCGGCAGCCTCAATTGCCCATGCCTGGCTTTCTGTTTCGTGCTCGTCAGCCATTACGGCAACCCCTCGTTAACAATTTGGAAACAATGCGCCCATTAGGGTAACGCGGAACGCGACGATTGCAACCCCTAGTTAGACGAGCGGTATGCCTACATCGAGGGCATACAAATAACGGCCGGCCGCACATACATCCGTGCGACCGGCCGTTTGACGTTTTAGCAGATAAAACCTGCCAAAATAAACCTGTCCCTTTTTGGCAGGTTACTCGTGCTGGTTGGTGCGGTGCTCGTACTCCTCGGGGGTGATGACATCCTCGATGCGCAGGTTGACGCCTGCCACCTCAAGGCCGGTCATCGCGGCAAGACGCTCGGTCACGCGCGCCTTAACGTCGTCGAAAATCGCGGGTGCGTAGGCGCCGTACTCGATAATGACGGAAATGTTGACGACCACGCGGTTGTCATCGGTGACCTCGACCGTCACGCCCTTGGTCAGGTTCTCGGCACCGAACTGCTCCTGCACAAAGTGCATGAGGTTGCCCTTCATGCCCAGGACGTGCGGCACCTCGCGGGTGGCCATGGCGACGATCTTCTCAATCACACCGTTGGAATAGGTCAGCGAGTCCTCGGACTCGTCTGCTTCCTCATCGTCCTCGTCCGCATCGTCGGCGGGTTCGGCCTCGACGAGCGCCTCGTCCTCGAGCGTTACGTCCTCGGCCTCGGCGGTGACGGTCTCGTCTGCCTCGACCTCGGTATCGGCCACATCGACCTTCGTGTTAAAAGCCATGGTTCCTCCTTATGCCTGCCGCGGATGCGACAGTCGAATACATGCTAGCGGCCACTAAACAGGCGGCCAAGGAAGTTGACGATTCCGTTCTCGCCGTCGCGGATCTGGCCAATCACGGCGCCGATCAGCACAAAGAATGCGATGACGAGCGTATCCCACAGGCCGAGCGTAAGCACCAGCACAGCGAGCACAAAACCAGCGACGGCTCCGAGCGTGGTGTTAGGATGGCGCACGGCGTAGCTCCAGATGGCAGCACCCGTGCCCTTGATGAGACCCATGGCCTCATCAAAATCATCGGCGACCGCGTCATGCGACTCGGTACCCTCCACCTTGGGATCGACGACCTCGCCTGCCGGCACGGCGCTCTGATCGATAGTCAGACGCGGGGTGCGGACGGTCTTGTCTTGATTGGTATCACTCACCGGAAACCTCCACGGTCTGGACGGTAGTCTTGGACGGCAAAAAACGAACGCGTGCG
>URNU01000211.1 GCA_900549275.1 uncultured Collinsella sp.
GCGCGTGGGCCGTTGTCGTCGGCACCGCCATCACGCACCCCACGAGTATTACAAGTTGGTTCAAGGCTGCGCTTGAGGCGTAAGACGGGCCTCGTATCCGCTTGGGGCGGTATACTCAATAAAGGCAATTGATCGCGCGGGATCCGCTGGCCGGGTCCCGCGCTTATTTTAGGAGGCGCACTTGCAAAAGGGAGATGCCATGGATGCGGCTGAGCGCTCGGAGCGCATCCCCGATATCGTCATCATCACCGGAATGTCCGGATCGGGCCGAACGCAAGCCATGCATGTGTTTGAGGACATGGGCTATTTTTGTATCGATAACCTGCCCCCGCGCCTGATTGCCCAGCTTGCAGAGCTCGTTGGCATCAATACAGGCGTGGGCAGGCACCTTGCCGTCACCTGTGACCTTCGTAGCCAGGGCTTATTCGATGAGCTGCTCGATGCTGTTGCTGCGCTCGAAGAGCGCGAGATGAGCTGCGACATCGTGTTTCTCGAGGCGTCCGACGAGGTGCTGATTCGCCGGTATAGCGAAAACCGTCGCCGCCATCCCATTGCAAAACCTGGGGAGACCACAGCCGACGCTATTCAGCGTGAACGTCTGCAGCTGCAGGGCGTTCGCGATCGAGCCGATATGATTATCGACACGAGTCGCTTGCGCACTTCTGCCTTACGAAACAAGCTACGCATGGCTTTTTCCGAGTTGTCCGACCAGCAGCTTATGGATGTCCACGTGTTCTCGTTTGGTTTTAAGCACGGCATGCCCGTCGAGGCGGATATCATGATCGATGTTCGCTTCTTGCCCAATCCTTTCTACGATCCCGAGATGCGCACCATGACCGGTCTCGATAAGAAGGTCTCCGATTTTGTCTTGGACCACCCCAAGACTCAGGAGTTTTGGAAGGCCTGGACACAGCTGCTCGATACGGTCATGCCAGGTTATATCGCAGAGGGTAAGCCGCAGCTTTCCATTGCCATCGGCTGCACGGGCGGACAGCACCGTAGCGTCGCCATTGCCGAGGCCACGGCCCGCTACCTGGAGGGTGCCCAGTATCACGTGAGCATCTCCCATCGTGACCTTTCGCGTGCCAACACGAAAGCATAGGTTTGCATGTCATTTACCGCTGAGGTGCGTGACGAGCTTGCGCGCTGCGAACCAGAATGTGAATACTGCGATTTGTCGACGCTTGCTGCGCTCACGCGTGTGAGCGGCACGCTTTCGTTGGCGGGCTCGGGACGGTACCGCTTGACGGTCGCGACCGAGACGGGTGCTGTGGCGCGCACGATGATTGCGCTGACGCATCGCATCCTTAAGCTCAAGACCGAATTCACGGTTCGTAAGTCGGTCCTGCACAAGGTGCGAAACTATCTCATCACCTTGCCCGATCAGCCCGATTTGGATAAGGCTCTGGTGCTGCTGGGCATTCTCGACCGTAGGGGAGGGCTCGTCGCAGGTGTGCCGCGTCACATTGTCGCCCGTCCTTGCTGCAGGCTCGCCTATATTCGCGGCGCGCTGATTGCCGGAGGCTTTGTTGCCGACCCGCGTGGCGATTTTCATTTGGAGATCGCGGTTCAGGGCGAGGAGTATGCGAAGGGACTTTGCGACCTTCTGGAGCAGATTGGTGTTCACGCCCGCGTCAATGCGCGTCGCGGCTCGTATGCCGTATATATCAAGAGCGCCGAGGAGATTAAACGTCTGCTGCAGCTGATTGGCGCCAAGCGCAGCGTTGCCGAGATTGAAGAGGCCCGCGCAGTCAAGCTGGTGAAAAACGACGTGAATCGTCGCGTGAACGCAGAGCTTGCCAATCAGACCAGGAGTGCCGGTGCCGCCCAACATCAGCTTGCGCTCATCGATGAGCTTAATCGGCGCGGTTTGCGCGAAACGCTGCCGGACGCCCTGGCAGTCTTTTGTGATTTACGCGAGCGCTACCCCGATCTCTCGCTGCGGGATTTGGGGGAAATGGCAGACCCTCCTTTGTCGAAGTCGGCCTTGTACCACCGTGTTTTGCGTCTTGAAAAACTCATTGAAGCGAACAGGTAGTTTAAAGCGGCAGCTTATATAGGGGTTGAACTGCTGTTTTATACATTAAAACGTTTTAACGTAAATTTGATTTTCAATTTCGAGCATTCTCGTGAAATTCAAGTCAAAAAAAAGGTATATTAGGCGAGTGGTTAGTTTGTGGGCCTCAACGGCAGGCGCTGTAGCTTGCGGGGGCCTTACGAAAGGAGACACAATGGCAGTAAAGGTTGCTATTAACGGCTTCGGTCGCATCGGTCGTCTGGCTTTCCGTCAGATGTTCGGTCATGAGGGCTCCGAGATCGTCGCTATCAACGACCTCACCTCTCCCGATATGCTCGCTTACCTGCTGAAGTACGACTCCACGCAGGGCAACTATGCTCGCGATCACGAGGTCGTTGCTGGCGAGGATTCCATCACCGTTGACGGCAAGGAGATCAAGATCTACAAGGAGGCCGACGCCAACAACCTGCCTTGGGGCGACCTCGACGTCGACGTCGTTCTCGAGTGCACCGGCTTCTACACCAGCAAGGCTAAGGCTCAGGCCCACATCAACGCTGGCGCCAAGAAGGTCGTCATCTCCGCTCCGGCTGGCAGCGATCTGCCCACCATCGTGTACAACGTCAACCATGAGACGCTGACCGCTGAGGACAACATCATCTCTGCTGCTTCCTGCACCACCAACTGCCTTGCCCCGATGGCCAAGGGTCTCAACGACTTCGCTCCCATCGTGTCCGGCATCATGACCACCATCCACGCCTTCACCGGCGACCAGATGCCGCTCGACGGCCCGCAGCGCAAGGGCAACTTCCGTCGCTCCCGCGCCTGCTCCGAGAACATCGTCCCGAACACCACGGGCGCTGCCAAGGCCATCGGCCTGGTTCTCCCCGAGCTCAACGGCAAGCTCATCGGTGCCGCCCAGCGCGTCCCGACGCCGACCGGCTCGCTGACCAACCTCTACGCCGTCGTTGACAAGAAGGTCACCGTCGACGAGGTCAACGCTGCCATGAAGGCCTACGCCGAGACCATCCCCGATACCTTCGCCTACAACGAGGACCAGATCGTCTCCCGCGACATCGTCGGCGAGACCCACGGCTCCATCTTCGACGCCACGCAGACCATG
>URNU01000212.1 GCA_900549275.1 uncultured Collinsella sp.
TATGCGCGTGAGGACGGCGCGAAGATCGTGTTTTCGGGCGCGTTGCTGGACGAAGGCCTGGCGAGCGAGCGCATCGAGCTTACCGTCGCGGACAACGGCTGCGGCGTGAGCGCGGCCGACCTGCCGCGCGTGTTCGAGAAAGGTTTTACCGGCGACAACGGCCGCACCACCAAGCGTGCAACAGGTATTGGCCTCTACCTGGTGGCGCGCCTGTGCTCCAAGATGGGCATCGACGTCACCGCGGCATCCGAGCCCGGCGAAGGCTTTGTCGTAACATTCGCCTTCTCGACCAACAAATTCCAATATTTCGAGTAGTGCACGCGGCAGACGTCCGCCCAAACAAAACGTGCCGCCCCAAACGGGGCGGCACGCCATCTTTTATCAGCCAACTCGCTGAAGTAAGGCTGCGAAGGCCGCGGGGCCGGGAGGGGTTTCCTAAGGGCACATCCCGCAGCCGCAACGCGGCGAGGACGTGCCCTTAGGAAACCCCGCAGGCCCCGCGGCCGGTGGGAGCAACGCTACTTCACGACCAAGATGTCGCAGTCGGTGTTGCGCAGCAGGAACGTCGAAATCGAACCTAGGAGCGCGTACTTAATCGAGGACAGGCCGCGTGCGCCGCAGAGCACCAGATCGGGCTTGACCACGTCGAGCATCTCGTCCTTGAGCGTCTCGCGAATACGGCCGGCGCGAATCATGACCTCGACCTCGGGAATGTCGGGATTGGCCTTGGCCTCTTCGAGCTGCTTGGCGATGGAGTTCTTAAATGCCTCCTCCAGGCCGTTGACCAGATCGACCGGATAGGAACCGGCGCTCTCGAGCGCCGTGGAATCGATAACGTGGCCGATTATCAGCTTGGCGCCGTTGTTCGCGGCGACCTTGATGGCGCGTGCGAGCACAAAATCCTGCTGCTCAGTACCGTCGAGTGAAACAAATACCTTGGTGTAGCCCTCGTTCATGGTTTCCTCCTTGGTCTATCGCACGGGCGTGGGGCTCGTGCATCGGGCGGGCGCGGATGCGTGGCCGCCGGACACTTTATCTTGTTGCAGTTATACCCAAGGATTTGGGTTTGACCGCTCGCAATTCTGTGAACGGGCGAGTTTTTTGGTAAGGGTGGGCGCGGTCGCGGCCGAACGGTTGATAATGGGACATCACCCGCACCGTCCGCAGAACAATATCGGCGGGTGTCTAACGAGGGGGTCCTTTTGGATATCATCGAGCTTCTAAAATCTGCCTTCATGGGCCTGGTCGAGGGCATCACCGAATGGCTGCCTGTTTCGTCGACCGGTCACATGATCTTGGTGGACGAGTTCGTCAAGATGAACGTGAGCGAGACGTTCTGGAATATGTTCCTGGTCGTGATTCAGCTTGGCGCCATTTTGGCCGTCTGCGTCCTGTTCTTCTACGACCTTAATCCGTTTTCTCCCAGCAAGGGCAAGGAGGGCCGTCGTGACACCTGGGTGTTGTGGGGCAAGATTGTGCTCGGCTGCATTCCCGCTGCGGCGATCGGTCTGCCGCTTAACGACTGGATGGAGGAGCATTTCTATAATGCTCCCGTCGTGGCGCTGGCGCTCATTGTGTACGGCGTGCTGTTTATCGTGATTGAGAACTGGCGTGCGAACAAGCGCGACCAGGCTGCTCTTGCCGGTTCGTTTGGTTCGCGCGCCGTGGTGGCGGGCGGACGCCCCGCTGGTGCGCACTTTGCCGCGCCCGCTGCGACTGCCGCTGCAGACGATGACGATAACCTGGACTTTGGCTCCATCACTACGCTCGATGATCTGAGCTGGAAGACCGCGCTGGGTATCGGTTGCTTCCAGGTGCTCTCGCTGGTACCGGGCACGTCGCGCTCCGGTTCCACCATCATCGGCGGCCTGCTGCTGGGTTGCACGCGCTCGGTGGCGTCTAAGTTCACGTTCTTCCTGGCCATTCCCGTCATGTTTGGCGCGAGCGCGCTCAAGCTGGTCAAGTACTTTATTAAGGGCGGTACCTTCGGCACCAACGAGATCGCCATCCTGGGCGTGGGCTGTGTCGTCGCCTTTGTGGTTTCGCTCATTGCCATCAAGTGGCTTATGGGCTTCGTCCGCCGTCACGACTTCAAGTGCTTCGGCGTCTACCGCATCATCTTGGGCATCGTGGTGCTCGCGTACTTCTTTGTCTTGGAGCCGATGCTCGGCCTCTAACTTAGTCGACGCTGCGCGGCGGCCAGAGCGACAACTTGTCATTCAAAGAGGGTGGTATGACCAAAAGGTCTATGCTGCCCTCTTTTCATGCCAATTTGTTCGCTCTGGCCGCCGCTAGCTACCGTTGCCATGACATCGGCGGTTTCGTGATTGTCAATTGATTGGTGCAGACCAACCTGACCCCATTGCGCAAAATCGCTGGGGCGGGCCTGACGGTGGTGCACGGAGTCGTGGTGTGATTTGCGTCGGTGTCCGCGCGGCTCGGTATACTGGTACGGCTCAAACTATGGCGCCGCCCGCAGGCGCGCCGTCCGTCAGATGAGGAGTCGCCCATGACCCAGCCCTTGCCCTGGGAAAAGAATGCCGCGGTACCCGTGCCGCCCGCGCCGGAACCCGTGCCGCTCGATGCATACACCGCCCCTGCAGCGCCGGAGCCCGAACTCGTCCCGCTCGACATCTACGACGCTCCCGCGCCAGCACCCAAACCCACCAAGCCGCTCGTCGACATCGACAGCCTTAATCCCGCCCAGCGCGAGGCCGTCCTGACCACCGAGGGCCCGTTGCTGGTGCTCGCCGGTGCCGGCTCGGGCAAGACCCGCGTCCTGACTTTCCGCATCGCGCATATGCTCGGCGACCTGGGCGTTAAGCCTTGGCAAGTTCTTGCCATTACGTTTACCAACAAGGCCGCGGCCGAGATGCGCGAGCGTCTGGCGGCGCTCATTCCCGGCGGCACCCGCGGCATGTGGGTGTGCACCTTCCATGCTATGTGCGTGCGCATGCTGCGCGAGGACGCCGACCTGCTGGGCTACACCGGCCAGTTCACCATCTACGATGACGATGATTCAAAGCGCATGGTGCGCGACATTATGCAGGCACTCGGCATCGAGCAAAAGCAGTTCCCCATCAACATGATCCGCAGCAAGATCAGCTCGGCCAAAAACGCCATGATCGGCCCCGA
>URNU01000213.1 GCA_900549275.1 uncultured Collinsella sp.
ATCGAGAAGAACATGGAAATCCTGCTCGATGAGAATGTTGACAGCAAGGACGATGTGCTTGAGCTGGGCATTCAGACGGGCGACATCATCGCTATGGATCCGCGTACCACGGTGACGGAGAGCGGCTACATTAAGAGCCGCTTCTTGGATGACAAACTGTCGGCGTCGATTCTGCTGGGTCTGGCCCGCGCCGTTGCTGACGGCGAGGTGACGCTTTCGCGCAAGGTGTCGCTGCTCTTTACCGTGTACGAGGAGGTCGGCCACGGCGGTGCCTTCGTGCCGGCCGACACGCGCGAGATGATCAGCGTTGACATGGGCTGCGTGGGTGACGACCTGGGCTGCACCGAGCGCATGGTGTCGATCTGCGCCAAGGATTCGGGTGGCCCCTACAACTACGATCTGGTGACCACGCTGTCCAATATCGCGCGCGAGCTCGAGCTTGATTACGCCATCGACGTGTACCCGCATTACGGCTCGGACGTTGAGGCCACGCTTTCTGCCGGCTACGACATCCGTCACGGTCTGATCGGCCCCGGCGTGTACGCGAGCCACAACTACGAGCGCAGCCACATCGACGGCGTGCGCAACACCTACGAGCTCGTCCGCGCCTACGTGCAGCGCTAGGGGAGCAACTTGCGACTCGGCTGGCACAGCAGTACCGACCGAGGCCGCCCACTGTAAGTTGCGGTGAAATAGGGACTGTTTAAGCGTTTAAAACCGCCAAACAGTCCCTATTTCACCGCAACTTAGGGGGCAGTGCTGTTATCTCTGCACGTGCCGTAGCACCTCAACGGCGGCGCTTACCTCTATCGTGCGGCGCTCGAGACCGCGGCGGATGGCCTTGAGGCGATTGCCTGCTGTTGCCCATGCGCTTTGTGAGAGGATTTCGACTGCCTCGTCGACGAACCCATCGAGATGCGACGCATCGAACCAATCGAGCGAGTCAGCAAATACTAGCTGAGTGGAAGGGTCCGGACCAAACGGTTTGGCGGCAAATCCAAACTCCCCGGCAACGAGCACGGCGGTTGGCACGTTGTACCACAGGCAATTGCCACTATCGAACAGCGGTGCAGGCCGCATTTTCAGCGTGTCGACATTGCGGATGATGCCGAAGTTTCGCCAGTGGCGGTCGCTGTTGGCCAGGAGGGCATCGCAGACAATCATCTGCGACATGGATTTTCTTACCGTAGCTTCGTCGGCTCCGTGTCTGCCAAGATAGCGACAGTATCGATCGTATGTTGAGTTTCCTCGCTGGCCACCGAGTGCGTCCCTGATATAAGCGGCCGGCACGTATTCCTCGCGACCATCAAGAAAGTCATCGCATACGCATACGGGCTCGTCGAACATGCGCTCGACCATATAGGGGGCAAACTCACCTTTGGATAGCAGGCGCCGATGTAGAGCTGTTGCAACCGCCTCGTTAAACGGTCGTTGATCGTCCATTCCACATCCTTTGACCAGGATGCGGACACCATTGCGGATCATCCAAGATTTGGGGAGTTCGCCTTCGGACGTATTGTCAGGATTTTTGAGTCCGATGCCCTCAAGCCAGCCTGAACGATGCTCGGGTGCAGATCGTTCAAAATCGTTCTCGAAGTAATTGAGGTGCTGCCAATCGAGCTCATCGCAGTCGACCGGTCTTAGCCAATAGCAATCCGAAAGCGAAAAACCCAGACAACGAACGGGCACTTCAATCCTACGGTCAATTCCAAGCTCGCGATAGCGCGAGATGAGTCCGGGGCGGACGTCGGGCACCGACCGGTGACTCCACCACGTGTTGAGTGCTCGTTTATTCACCGTTGGAGAAGAACTCGAGCATGTGCCAAACGGCATCCTTCGTGCATCGAGTATGTCGGCAATTTCAAAGGAAAACTCGCGCGTTGGATCAAACGAGACATGCGCGACCTCGTGGTCGGCTGACATCAACGTGAACTTGCGCCCTACGTCTGCTGCGGGACGGCGCCCGCGCTTACGAACCTTTTGATAACCAATCGCGGAATCGTACTCAACCATTTTCCGCCCACCGACGATATCGCACGCGAGCGTTCCTGATGCAGCCAGTTGCGATATGCGGGCCTTCGTAACGCCCAGCAGGCGCGCGGCGTCACCCATGGCTATATAGTTGGAAGTACTCATCTGCCGCATCACCTCATTAAGTATTCTAATTGTTAAATATAGCAAGCACAAACATCATAATACTTAACAAAGTTGCGGTGAAATAGGGACTGTTTGGCGGTTTTAAACGCTTAAACAGTCCCTATTTCACCGCAAGTTATAGAGGGGATGGGGCGAGGTGCTGCTATTTGATGGCTGCCGTCACGGTACCGCCGCCCAGGACGATGTCGCCGCGATAGACTACAACGGCCTGGCCGGGGGCGATGGCTCGCTGCGGCTCGTCAAAGGTCAGCAGCATTTGTCCGTCTTCGTCACGCGTAAGGGTCGCTGCCTGGTCTTTCTGGCGGTAGCGGTACTTGGCGCCCACGCGAATGCCGCCGGCATTGAGCTCCGCCTCCATGCGGTCGGCAGGGGCGCTCCAGATCCAGTCGTTGGCCGTGAGCGCTGTGGCCGTCAGGTCCTCGGCCTCGCCCAGATGCACAATGTTGTTGGCGGCATCGACGCCCGTTACGTACACGGGATGCGCCATCGCGACGCCCAAGCCCTTGCGCTGGCCGATGGTATAGCGCAACGCGCCGTTATGGCGTCCGACCACGTTGCCGTCGCGCCACACAATGTCGCCCGGTGCAGCGGCACGTCCGCAGCGGCGCTCGATATAGCCCGCGTAGTCGCCGTCCGCGATAAAGCAGATATCCTCGCTCTCGGCCTTCTTGGCGTTGATGAAGCCCTGCTCGGCGGCAATGCGGCGCACGTCGCGCTCTTTGTCCAGTCCGGCCAGCGGAAAGATCGTGCGTGCCAGGCGCTCTTGTGTGAGCGAATACAAAAAGTAGCTTTGGTCCTTTTTGGGATCTTCGCCGCGGTGCAGCTGCCAGGTTCCGTCGGACGCCTGGCTCGTTTTGGCGTAATGACCCGTGGCGATGTAGTCACAGCCCATATCGAGTGCCGCATCGAGCAGCGCGCCAAACTTAATATGGCGGTTGCAGATGATGCACGGGTTGGGCGT
>URNU01000214.1 GCA_900549275.1 uncultured Collinsella sp.
GGCCTCATGGCCACCAAGATCGCCGCACACGCCGCCGATATCGCCAAGAAGGTGCCGCACGCCCGCGACATGGACGACAAGATGGGCCAGGCACGCCGCAAGCTCGACTGGGACGCCATGTGGAAGTGCGCGCTCGACCCGGTCACCGGCAAGAAGCGCTACGAGGAATCCCCCGCCGCCACCGAGGGCACCTGCACCATGTGTGGCAAGATGTGCGCCGTCCGCACTGTCAACAAGGTGTTCGAAGGCACGACAATCGACCTCGGCATGGAGGACTAACTCGTCACCGGAGCCACAAACGGCCACAAGGTGTTCGTCAATTGTTGACATGTGAACATTTTCTTACATTTACGTAAAGATTGCACCACCCGCCCGGGATCGGCATACAGCCGGCCCGGGCACTTTATAATGCAGGCAGAAGACCCATTTGAATCCGACCGAACAAGGGAGCGAACATGGATCGCAGTAAGGTACCCGCCGTCCTGTCCATCGCAGGATCAGATTCCAGCGGTGGTGCCGGCATTCAGGCCGACATCAAGACCATCACGGCGCACCGCCTGTATGCCGAGACGGCCATCACCGCTATCACCGCACAGAACACCCTGGGCGTCACCGCCGTACAGAACATCTCCCCGGATATTGTCGCCGCGCAAATCGATGCCGTTTTTGACGATATCCGACCCAGCGCCGTCAAGATCGGCATGGTTTCCTCTGCCGAGATTATCGAGGTTATCGCCGACCGCCTGGGCGCTTGGGACGCACATAATATCGTCGTCGACCCCGTCATGGTCGCGACCTCGGGCGCTCGCCTGATCGCAGAGGACGCCGCCGAAGCGCTTACACGCCGCCTGTTCCCGCTGGCGACCGTCATCACGCCCAATATTCCCGAGGCTATGGCGCTGCTCGACTACGAGGTCGATTCCGAGCGCACGCAGCAAAATGCCGCCATGCTCCTCACCCGCCGCTTTGGATGCGCGTCTCTCGTTAAGGGCGGGCATTTTGTCAGCGAGGCCAACGATGTGCTAGCAGAGCCCGCGCCGCTCGATGACGAGGGCAACCATCTGGGCGATCCGCTCACCACGTGGTTCCGTCACAAGCGTATCGAGACCGGCAACACACATGGCACCGGCTGCACGCTCTCGTCCGCCATCGCCTGCGCGCTGGCCCAGGGCATGGATCTTGCCGATGCCGTCAACGCCGGCAAGGCCTACCTAACCGGCGCTCTCGCCGCCGGCTTTGACATGGGCAAAGGCTCCGGCCCCGTCAATCACATGTGGCAGTATTAAGATTCGCAGCCCAAAACCACCGCAAAGGGGACAGCACCTTTGCGGTGGTTCCCACAAACATCTCGATCTGTAACAGTTAGAGTCCATTTCTCGGCCCACCTGTTACAAATCGAGACATTCAAATTCCGCTAAGAAAATAATCTCGATCTGTAACAGTAACTCGGCAAAATCGACCCTAAATGTTACAGATCGAGACAAACGACCGATATCGACCTAAATAATCTCAATCTGTAACATCTAGCCCGTTTTCGGCCTTACAACTGTTACAGATCAAGACAAACCAACGAAACAAGCCGACTCAAGGGGAATTTTTATACTGCTTGGGGTCACGCTACGCTCCGAGCATCTCTTTGAGCTTGGCTGCCACGGCGTGGCCCAGGCTCTCGTGGCTTTCGGGCATCATGTGCAGATAATCGATATCGCCCGGCTCGGCAAAATCAGCGGCATTCAAAAAGTCGCAGCCAAACTGTTTGGCAGCATACGCATAGTATTCGGCAAAATGCTCCGAGGCCTCGACGGAGCGCTCATCAAAGTCGGTCATGTACACATCGGCGATCTGCGGTTTAATCTTGATAGGCGCCATCAGCAGAATACGCGGGCAGGGCGCGGCTTCGGTCCAGGGAAACGCGCGGACGGTGCGAATCAGCGCCATGGCACCGTCAGCGATATCGGCAGCACCCACGCTAAAGACCGTCTTGCAGTCGTTGGTGCCCAGCATAATCACGATCGCATCCAGCGGCTTATGGGCCTCGAGCAGCATCGGCAACGCACGAATGCCGTTGAGATTGGTATCCAGATGGCACATATCGTCGCGCACCGTTGTGCGGCCGTTTAGTCCTTCCTCAATTACGTGCCAGCCCTCGCCCAGATCGCGCTGGGCCACGCCGCACCAGCGCACATCGTGCGCATAGCGCACCGCGGTGCCGTCGCGCATACCCGCCGGATCGTAGCCATAGGTATTGCTGTCGCCAAAGCACAGAACGTTTTTCATCGTAAGCCCTTCCTTTAGTAAAAAGCCGACGGGAGCAGTCTCTCCCGCCGGCTCGACCAGTCTGTCGGCACGTACCGATTACAGGTACTTACGCCAATCGTCATCATCCTCATCGTCCTCGGCAGCAGCCTGGACCTGCTCGGCGGCGCGAGCAGCCGCAGCGCGTGCGGCAACCTGGGCATAGGACTCCTCGTTGCGCTCGGGGAAGTTTGCCAGCACATGCTCGAACTTGGCAAAATCCTCGTCCCAACGCGTAGAAGGCACGGCAAAGAAGACCTGCTTGACCTTAAAGTCGCCCGATGCGAGCTCCTTGCGGAAGAGCTCGGCCACGGCCTCGGCGTCAAAGCCGTTGTTGTCGCAGCCCCAAGCGCCCAGCACGAGCTTCTCGCGACCCAACTCGTCGCAGATAGCAAGCACAAAGCGGATGCGATCGCGCAGGGCGTCCAGCAAGGCATCGTCGCCCACGCGATACTCCTGGCGAGCGCGCTTGGCGTTGGGTGCGGCGGCGACGATTACGTCGGCATATGCATGTACGTGGTTGCGGTCGAAGCGCACCGCAGGCACCACCAGCGCACGATTGCGGTAAAGCTCGCAGTTGATGTTGCGGCGACGGTTCTCGCCGTACCATTTGCGCTGCTTATCGAGCACGTTGTACAGGTACGAATCGGCACAGAGCGTGGCCTCCTGGCCCAGATAGCCCTGGATGTAGCCACCGCCCGGGTTGGTGAACGAGGCAAAGGCGAGCACGGCCATGTCGCAGAACTGCGCGTAGCCTCGGCCGTTATCCAGAATGGCCTGCGTGGCAGAGGCGTCGAGCACGGTGACCTC
>URNU01000215.1 GCA_900549275.1 uncultured Collinsella sp.
AAGGTCTTCGTGCGCAGCGGCATCCGCTTCGACTACACCATGGCCGATGCCTCGGACGAGTTTTTGCGCGAGCTGCTAGAGTACCATGTCTCGGGCCAGCTACGCGTAGCACCCGAGCACGTGAGCGACGCGGTGCTCTCTGTGATGGGCAAGCCGAGCCGAGCCGTCTACGATGCGTTCTGCCGCAAATTTGAGCGCCTGAACCGCGAATACGGACTCAAGCAGTACGTGGTGCCATACCTGATCTCGAGCCACCCCGGTTCAACGATGAAGGAAGCTGTGGACCTTGCCGAGGCCGTGCGCGACATGGGCTACATGCCCGAGCAGGTGCAGGACTTCTACCCCACACCGTCCACCATGTCGACGTGCATGTACTACACCGGCGTGGACCCGCGCACCATGGAGCCGATCTATGTGGCGCGCGACCCGCACGAGAAGGCCATGCAACGCGCGCTCATCCAGTATCGCAAGCCCGAGAACTACAAGCTGGTACGCGAGGCGCTGGAAAAGGCCGGGCGCCGCGACCTGATCGGCTACACCAAGCATTGCCTGATCCGTCCCGTGCCGCCGCGCCCGGGCGAGGCATCGGCCAGCGGTGGGCATGGGACCGGTAAGAAGGGCGGCAAACCGCACGGTGGCGCTGGCGCCGCCGGCAAGGGGCCCAAGGGCAGCAAGGGCCACGGCGGCATGTCGCGTGCGCAGAACACCGCCGGTCGCAATCGCGCGGCCCAGGGACGGCAGGGCGCCAACGGCGGCGGACGCCGCAACTAGCGTGGCGAGGGCCGGCCGGCATCTCTTGGCCAGCCGGTGCCCCTTCATCAGCCCAGGCGTGTTTTCCCTAGGGGGAACACACTTAGGCTGTCTCTAGTCGTGATTTCCCTAGGGAGAACACGTTCAGACGCACCTAGCCGTGTTTTCCTTAGGGGAATCACGGCAGATTTGTTTTTATCCACGTTGGCCCTTAAGGGAATCACGCTTGCTGGTAGGGACGATCCGTCTGGCACGCCTGTCCGAGCGAGCGCATCGCCTCTACCAGTACAAAGCCGACGATGGCAACCGTGACCGCCACGTCGAGCGGCGTGTTCACAAACCACAGCAAACCCATGAGGTACGACCCGGCGTTAAAGGCAAAGTGCAGCAGGATCGTGTAGCGGAGCTTTCCGGTGGTCACGAGCACCCAGCCAAAGACCAGACCGGCGGCGCCGGCGTAGCAGCCCTGCACCCAGTTCATATGCATAAAGCCAAAGACCGCCGCCTGCAGCACAATCGCCGCGGCGACGCCCCAGGTACTCGGGGCCGCCCAGGGCACCATGGCGACGTCTTGCGCCCGTGCGCGACGCCGGCGTTTCCAGAGCGGACGGCACTGCGGGTTAAATGCTCGGAGCGAAAACTCAAAAATGATACCGCGCACCAGCAGTTCCTCGCAAAACGGAGCGCCGAGCACCGTGGTCAGGACGGCCAGATAGCTCGTGTCGCCCATGCCTGTTTCCTCGACAAGTTCGCTGTAGCCGGCCGCGGCATCAGGCAACAGCGACAGCACGGCGTCGGTCACGTAGCCAACGACCACCTGCAGGGCAAGGCCGATCACGATAACGCAGGCGATGCGTTTCCACGCCCCACGCGCTCCCCCGCCAAGCGGGCGCTCGCCCTGCCAGCGCGCCATAAACGAGCGCGGCCACAGATAACGCCACCACAGCAGCGCCATCAAAAACGACGCCGTCTGAGCGGCAGCCTGGAACCATTGGATATCAAGATTGTCGATCGGATAGCCCGTCAGTACCGACACGGCATCGAGAACTGAAAACAGAACCGCGCTCAGGGCTATATCGGCAGCGACAACGCCAAAACAGGCAAGCGCCCAAATCATCGCATTGAGCATGCCAACCTCCTCAAAACCGTTCCCTAGTTCTACCACAACTCGGCAGAGAGCTGATTCCATGGGGACGGAGGAAAACGGATCACTTATTGATGAAAATCGGGCGCAGTGCCAAAGGCCCCGCTGGGCGAAATGTCGAACGGAAAGGTGCCGCAGCGATTGAACGCGGCGATAAACATGCGGATAGCGTTGGACGGCGTGGTGCCTACGAGCTGGGTTGCCGCCGCGAAGGCCGCCTTTTCCTCGGGCAAGACCTTCGCGACAACCGGGGTCATGTGTTCTGCCATGGCGCTTCCTTTTTGAAACGACGGTGGTGCGGATAGATGCGGGCCACGCGGCTGGGCGACGGGCTGTGAAGGCAACCCGATTGGCCCGCATCTGGAGTTTGTCTCTACGGCGTTGGTATTACTTGGTATTCCTAAGTATTACCCCGCAGATAGAATACCATACCCGACCCCATGGGAACAGAGAAAAACGGATCATTTTGTTGCTGAGTAAGTATTTAGAGCGTAATGATGTCCGAGATATTGAGGGCCCGAGCGTCAGCGGCATCGTGTGTGGCAAGCAACAGCATGCGGCCGTCGAGCAAGTCGAGCACGACCTCGGCGCATGCGTCGCGCGCAGCGGTATCTAAGCCGGTAAAAGGCTCGTCCAGAATCACCGCGTCGCCCGGACACAGCAGGGCTCGGGCGATCTCGACGCGACGGCGCTGCCCGCCCGAGAGCTCGGCCACACGAGCATGTACATCGACCCCCGGTACCAGCAGGTGCAACAGGGCTGCGGCACTCGAGGCGTCCACGTGCGCGTCGGCGCACACCAGCACGTTATCCAAGGCCGAAGCGTCCTCCACCAGGCGCACATCCTGAAACACCATGGAGCACGGCACGCACTCCCCCGCCGCCAACGCAAGCAACGTCGACTTGCCCACACCCGAGGCGCCCATCACGCAGGTGCGCCCACCGGCGGGCACACGAAGCACCAGCCTGTCGAGCGCCGGCGCCCAGGGCGCCCGATCGCCCACAGTGAGCGCAAGCTCCGCTGCAACGCCGGCGCCAGCAGAGTCGCCCGAACGCCCGCGAGTACCACACCCATGCGCCCGCACGGCAACACGCCACGCCGCGGGCCCCGAAGCCCGCAGCAACCACACCAGCACGCGCTCGCATGCCCACGAGGCGGCAACGACTAGCACGGTCCAC
>URNU01000216.1 GCA_900549275.1 uncultured Collinsella sp.
ATCGTCAGCTGGTCCTCGCACTGCCACTCGACCTTCTCGATGCAGCCCGGAACGGCGCGGCGCAGGGCCTCGACATGGCTCTCGCAGCGACGGGCGTACACCTTGTTCTCAGTTTCAATCATTCGTTACTCCACCTCGCTCTGAGCGGTCTCGGTACCGAACACAGCGCGGTACATCGGCGTCGCGTGAAGTTCCTCGGTGCTCTGCTCGAGCACGATGCCGGTCGCGGTCTCCACACCGTGCACGAGAGGCAGCGGGGTGGCGATGCCAAACCACAAGATCATGACAGCCAGGATGATTTCGGGGATAAGCATGAGCGCCGGGGCCTCATGCTTGCCCATGCCCTGGGGCGCATGGCCGAATACCGACTTGAGTGCGATACGGGTGAGCGCGGAGATGGCCACGGTAAGACCGAGGGCGACCACGACGACCAGCCACATGGGACCGGCGGTAACACCGGCGACAAAAGTCAGGAACTCGGAGATAAACATGCCAAAGGGCGGGAAGGCACCAAGACCGAGCAGCGCCAGGACGGCGAGCGCGGCGGTTGCGGGGGCAACCTCGACGACGCCCTGGATCTTGGCCAGGCTACGCGTGCCAAAAGCGTGCTGGATGTTGCCGGACACGCAGAAGGCAAGCGTCTTGGTAAAGCCGTGGAACACGCAGTGCAGCAGGGCCGCGGCGATACCCAGCGGGCCACCGATACCCAGGCACAGGGCAATAACGCCCACGTTCTCCACAGACGAGTACGCAAAGCGGCGCTTGAGGTCGTCCTGGCGAAACATCGAAAGTGCCGCCACCAAAATGGACAGCGTGCCGACGATCAACAGCAAAAGTTGCGGATACTCGGCACCCACGGCCTGGATAGTAAAGCCGTAGAAGCGCATGATCACAAGCATGGCGCACTTAAGCAGCACGCCCGAAAGCAGGGCCGAGACAGGGCTCGGGGCCTGGGAGTGGGCATCGGGCAGCCAAGTGTGCATGGGGAACAGGCCGGCCTTGGTGCCAAAGCCGATCACGATAAACGCAAAGGCGAGGCGCATGAGCGTCGGGTCGAACTGGTCGGCATACGGCAGCACGCACGACAGGAACGCGGCCTCGTGGGCGTTGGGGATCACGTCGGCGGCGTTGGCGTAGATCAGCAGTGTACCGAACAGGCCAAAGGCCACGCCGGCGGTGCAGACCATCGCATACTTCCAAGACGCCTCGAGGGCCGTCTTGTTCTTGTAGATACCCACGAGGAACACGGTGGAAAGCGTGGTTGCCTCCACGGCGGCCCACGTGAGGATCATGTTGTTGGACAAGCACGCGAGCAGCATGGTGAACACAAACAGGCTAAACAGCGCAAAATACTGCTTGGCGCGCTCGGCGGGCATGGAGCCCTCCTCGATATCGGCCTTTACATAGGGAAGTGAGAACAGCCCGGTAAGAAAACCGATAAAGCCGATGAGCAGCACAAAGATGGCGCCCAGCGAATCGAGGTGGAACCACAGGCCAAGAGCGCTCGCGGTGTCGCCGCTCATAAGGACGTCACCGGCCGTCACAATCGACAGCACCAGGACGGCTGCGACGGAGACCAGGTTGAGACCGGCAAACACGTTATAGGACGTGTTCTTGGGCAAAAACGCCATGACCAGCGAGAACACCAAAGGAGTCGCGAGCAGGGCGAGAATCAACGTTTCCATGGACTACCCCCTCAGCTCGGACAGGTCGCGCGCATCGAGCGAGTGGGAGTCGTCCCAAATGCGACGCACGACGATGGACATGATGATGACGGCAAAGATGGCGTCGGTGGCGATACCGATCTCGATGATCTCGGGAGCGGTGGGGGCCAAAAGCGCGAGCGTCACATGGCTGCCGTTTTCCATGAGGCAGTATCCAAAGATCTGCTTCATGATGTTGCGCTGCGAGATGATGCAGGTGAGGCCCACAAAGAAGTGAGCGAAGCTAATAGCGAGCGCAGGTGTTGCGACCTCGGCCGTGGGCAGGCTGATCTGCGTCACGACGGCAAAGCAGATCGCGACCTCGACGGCGATGATGCAGATGGCCCACGCGGGCTTAATGCCAGCCTTGAGCGATGCATCGCTCGGCTCGCCCATCTTCTTGTATGCGCGGTTGAGGATATAAGGGACCAGGACGACCTTGGTGATAAAGGCAGATCCAGCCCACATAAGCAGCTCCTGCGCACCGGTGGTGACACCGAGCGTGGCGAGCAGCCCCACGAGCACCAGCGACTGCACCGCATACCAGCTGATGGCGTGCTTGATGTTCTTGGAGACGACCACCATGGTGGACGTGACGATCAGAAGGCCGCCAAGGATGTTGACGATCGAATAACCCATGTCGTTCTACCTCCTAACCGATCCAGCTGGCCGAAAGCGGGCCGCTGACGATGACCATGATGATGAGCACGATGAACACGAACGCCATCGCGCGGGGAAGCGGGGCTCCCGCAGCGACCTCGTCGCTCGGCTCGCCGGGCAGGCAATAGCCCATCCACTTGAGGAACCAGGCGAAAGTGGCGACGGTCTCGGCAACCATGATGCACACGAGCACCAGGATCGCGACGTTACCGGCACCCACAGAAAAGCCGCCGGCAATGATCTGGAACTTCGAGAAGAACGTGTTCATGGGCGGCACGCCGGCAATGGCGAGCGCGGCGACACCAAAGCCCACGCCCGAGATCGGGTACTTCTTTACGATGCCGCGAAGCTTGGGCAGCATACGCGTGCCGAGCGTAAAGGAGAACGAACCGGCGATCAGGAAGAACAGGGTCTTGGCGAAGGCGTGGTTAAAGATGTGGCACACGGCGCCGTCAAAGGCCAGCTGGCTGCCAAAGACCGAAAGGCCCAGACCAAAGAACACATAGGAGAGCTGGGCGATAGTGGAGAAGGCCAGCAGACGCTTCATGTCCTTTTGCGGCAGATACATAAGGAAACCAAAGAGCATGGTGACCATGGCGTCGATAATGGCGACCCAGCCCACGATCTCGGGAATCTCGCCGGCAGAGACGAGTGCACGCGCGAACACGCACACGCCGACCTTGACCATCGAGGC
>URNU01000217.1 GCA_900549275.1 uncultured Collinsella sp.
TTGGCGAAGGCCGCCGAGCCAATGGCGAGCACGGTAAAGATGAGCACGCGCATGGGGACCTCGACCTGATTGATGGCCGCGGCGCCGGCCGAAAGCAGTATGCACCAGGCGTAGATGAGCAGTACGGCTTGCTTTTGGTTGTAGCCCTCTTGAATGAGGCGGTGGTGGATGTGGCCCTTGTCGGCCTGTCCAATGCTAATGTGGGCGCGCTTGCGGCGCACGATGGCGCTAAACGTATCGATGATGGGCACGCCGGCCACGAGGAGCGGGATGATGAGCGAGGTGAGCGCGGCGGTGCGGCTCACGTTGAGCAGCGAGATGGAGCCCAACGCAAAGCCCAGCAGCAGCGACCCCGAGTCGCCCAAGAAGATGCTCGCGGGGTTGAAGTTATAGTGCAAGAAGGCGAGGCACGAGCCAAAGAGCGCAATGGAGAGCGCGGCGGCATCGATGCGGCCCGAGAGAACGGCCATCGAGAACATCGTGAACGATGCGATGCCGCAGATACCCGTCGCCAGGCCGTCAAGGCCGTCGATAAGGTTGATGATGTTGGTGAACGCCACCAGGTAGATCACGGTAATGGGGTAGGCGAGCCAGCCGAGCATAATCTCGCCGGGGGCAAACGGGTTGACGATGACGCCGATTTTTAGGCCGCCTACGCAGGCGATGAGCGCGGCGAGGACCTGGCCGGCCAGCTTTTGCTTGGGCTTGAGCTGGTAGATGTCGTCGATCGCGCCGGTCGCAAAGATAACGGTAAAAGAAAGCGCAAGGATGGGGTAACTGATGTGCAGACGGGGGTGGGGCACCAAAACGGGCGGCCAGCCCAGGTACCAGGTGCCTAGGATCTGAACAATGCAGGCGACGACGAGGCCCAAAAAGACCGCCGTGCCACCCATGCGCGGGATGGGTTTAGTGTTGATGCGGCGCTTGGAAGGATAGTCGACGGCGTCGAGCTTGATTGCCAGGCGCTTGACCAGGGGCACCGCAAGGAAGGTCGTGATAAAAGCCACGACCGCCACGCAAAGGTACGGTATGAAGCTCGTGGAGGAAGCCATGAATCGATAAACCGCCAAGCGTCGAAGGAAAAGGTCAAATGATGCCACGCCGCAAAGGGTATAGCTGACCCATGATACTCGACCAAGGGGGGTGTGAGGAATTGCACGGGGCGATAATCACGTGCTTACCAGATATTCGAGTGATGGTGGGGTTCTGCCTGGTGCCTTTTGGGGATCCTGGCGAGATTTGCAATGGCGATTTTCGGCAAAAGAAAACCACCCCCCACGTTACGAAAATGAACCCACCTAAAACAGGTGGGTGCCCTCATCGACTGTTCCAGCGTCCTTAACAACGAAGGATACCTGTACTAGGTACGACTGTGTGGGCTCCCTAAATAAACGCGACGGTTCACCCAGTTGCTCCGCGGGGGGCGGAATACCTACATCATAAAGCGGCGCTTTGTGGATTCCAGTCTTGACATTACAAAAATCGTGTCGGACGATTACGGCGCTTTGGGCTCGAGCCGTCTGTGCAGTTGGTCCCTTTGCGTTTGAGCTGCTGAATCGTTGTTTTGGAGCATGTTTTTATGCCGACGTCGTTGACCGAACTTTTTTCGCCCGCTTGCCATTTGTGTCCGCGCCGTTGCGGTGCGGCGCGCGATGAGGGTGCGCGCGGCGTATGCGGTGCCGACGACACGCTCAAGGTGGCTCGCGCCGCACTTCATATGTGGGAGGAGCCGCCCATCTCGGGCGAAGCCGGTTCGGGCACGATCTTCTTTAGCGGCTGCTCGCTCAAATGCGTCTATTGCCAGAACCACGAGATCTCGACGGGCAATTTTGGGCTTGAGATTTCGCCTGAGCGCTTGGTCGAGATTATGTTGGAGCTGCAGGACCAGGGTGCCAACAACATTAACCTGGTGACGGCGACGCACTATGCGCACCTGCTGCCGGCTGCGATTAGCGCGGCACGGGCGCGCGGGCTGGTCATCCCAATCGTCTACAACACGAGCGGTTATGAGCGCGCGAGTGCCGTGGCGGCGCTTGGCGATCTGGTCGATGTGTGGCTTACCGACTTTAAATATGCCGATGCGGAGCTTGCGCAGTCGCTTTCTCATATTCAGGACTACCCGCGTGTGGCCGTGTCGGGCCTGGCTCAGATGGCGCGCGAGATCGAGCGCCGCGGGGGAGAGCTGGTGGACGAGGACGGGCTCATGAAGCGCGGCATGATCGTGCGTCACCTGGTGCTGCCGGGACATGCAGACGATTCATGCCGCGTGTTGGACCTGGTGTGGCAGACGGTGGGTGATGTGCCGATCTCGGTCATGAACCAGTACACGCCCAATGCACTCATGCGCGAGCAGGGCGGCGACCTGGCGCGTGCTGTGACGGGCGAGGAGTACGAGCAGGTACTCGACCATGCCGACGACCTGGGCTTTACGACCATGTTCTGGCAAGAGGGCGGCGCGGTAGACGAGAGCTTTACCCCGGCCTTCGACACCACCGGCGTCCTCACTAGCGCAAAGTAACGGGTTCGCCGATGATTTTTCTGGGACGGGGATTAAAAATCATCGAGTGGAATGCTTGCTCGCAAGGTAGTCAAAATGGCCCCGTCCCAAAAAGACTGTGTATTGGGCGTTGACAGTTGGCGAGCCGTAGGTAAAATATCAACTTGTCTTGGGGACGTAGCTCAGTTGGGAGAGCGCTGCCGTCGCATGGCAGAGGCCGAGGGTTCGACTCCCTTCGTCTCCACCCTTGGATTTGATAAGCCGCTGACATTGTGTCGGCGGCTTTTTTTAAAAAAGAAAGGGCTGAACTATGGCCGAGCTTGAGTCCCAACCATTGTCTGACGAGGAGCGCGCCGAGTTGGAAGAGCTCCGCGCCGAGAAGGCCCGCCGCGAGGCTCGGGAAGAGGCTCGTCGCGAGCGTGAGGAGCTGGCTGCTCTGCGTGCCGAGCGCGCGAAGGCCCAGGAGGCCGTCGCTAATGCCGCATCCGAGCGCAAGCCCGCGCCCGCACCCAAGCCCGCCACTGCGAAGCCTGCGCCCGCCGCGCCCAAACCTCA
>URNU01000218.1 GCA_900549275.1 uncultured Collinsella sp.
CTGATGGTGTCGACGTCAATGGTATACGGGTGCACCATCGACGTCTTCAATACAGAAGATATCAGTGCGGAATGTTTGCAAAACTAAACCCCGGTCCCCGCTGCGTTGCCATTGTCGTTGACCCTGACCGGGCACTTCCGGCAGCGCGCCGGGTCGGTGGCGATGGGGGCGTGGGTCCCGTCTTGACTTGCGCGTAACTGGCTGAATTGATTTTGATTGGAGCTGTTCCTATGTCCCAAGAGTTAACTCGGGTGATTGTTACCACTGATATGGAAGTCGACGATATGAACTCGCTCGTTCATTTGGCTCTGTATCTCAATGTGCTTGATGTTCAGGCCGTGGTGTATACGACTTCGCAGTATCACTTTCTTGGGGATGGGGTTCATACGCTCGGCGAGGTGAATTCGCATTGGCGGACCAAAGGGCGTCGCTCTTATGAGTGGGATGTTGTGCCTCATGAGCCCGATCCGCTGGCCGGCGAGCTTCGTGAGTATCGTCCGTTTCCCGAGCATTGGATTGAGAGTCTCTGGAGTAATGAATATGCCCAGGCTTGGCCGCAGTTGCAGGCAAATGCGGCCGCTGCCGGTGAGCCGCCGTTTCCCACGCCTGCCCAGATGATCGAGCGCACCTTTGTGGGAAATGTTGCCTTTGAGGGTGATGTGACTGAGGAAACTGAGGGGTCTCACGTAATTGCGCAGGCGATTTTGGATGATGACCCGCGTACGTTATGGCTGCTCAGCTGGGGTGGCATGAACACCATCGTTCGCGCCCTCATGAGCATTGCCGAGTGTTATCGCGCCACGCCCGAATGGCCTGCCGTGCAGCAGCGGGTCTATCAGAAGGTGCGCGTGATGGGCGTTGCCGATGGCGTGGGGCAGGACAACTCATGGCTCGACCATGGACGTGAGCTCTTTCCCGAGCTCATCTTTTGGTGTGTGCCCTATATGTATGGCGGCTATGTCGATGCCAAGATGGCTCAACCCGATACGCTGCCGCTGTTTAAGGCACCTTGGCCTGAGCAGAATCTCACGCAGGGCAACGGCCCCCTCATGGCGCGCTATATGCTCTATGGCGACGGCAAGATCTACGAAAACGAGCCCGAGCGCTTTCAGTTTGGCAAGCATGCCCGTCTGGATTGGGGTCTAGAAGGCATACCCACGATGCAGTTTGAGCGCGGCGACTTTATGGCCGAAGGCGACAGCATGACCTATATTCCGCTGCTGCCGTTTGGCCTGCGCGGTATCGACGACCGCGGCTTCGACACACTGCTCGGCCGTATGTTCCTCGACGGTCACCCCGACTCGGACGCACCCGCCGGTTTTGCCGCCATCGGCACGCCCGTAGACGGCAACCCCAATCCCTACCTGCGCGCCTATCAGGAAGACTTTGCCGCCCGCGCGCAATGGTGCGCCCATGATCCGGCAGCTTGCTCGCATCCGGCACATGCTGTCGAGGTCACGACCGACCGCAGCGCCGCAGCCGGTGAGCGTGTCGTCCTTGCAGCGGCCATCGTCGACCCCGACGGCAAGGGCTTCGATGCACATTGGGATGTCGCCATGGACCCGTCGAGCTATGCAGGCACGCAGGATCTTTCGCTGTGGCAGGAATGCACGGTGAGCACCGCTTTTGTCGTGCCCGCCGACGCGCAGCCCGGCGACCGCTTTGTGCTCACCCTTACCGTGCAGACGCGCGCCGAGCGCCCCTGCAGCCGCTACGCCCAGGTTGCCGTGACCGTGGCATAGCAAGGACGGCGCCCACATTCGGCAGCCGCCACATTCGGCATGGAGTCTCCCCAACTGCCACTCATTTAAGTACGTCCCCAATGAGTGGCCGGATAGTGTCCCCAACGACTAGTCAAAAATGGGCCATCTGTCCCAGTTGTGGAGACTCGTTGAGCCGTCTGGGTATCGTGAAAGATCGTGCACTCACCCATCATCAAAAGTGACACACGCTACCTGTTGATGGGAGGCAGCCATGGGCTTCTTTGACAAGATGTTCGAGAAGAAAGAGTGCGCGATTTGCGGTACCGAGCTGGGACTTCTCGGCAAGACCAAGATCAACGAAGGCTACCTGTGCAAAGAGTGCGTCGGTAAGCTCTCCCCCTTCTTTGGCGGCTATCGTTCCAGCACCGCGGACGATATCCGTGAGCAGCTCGCCTACCGCGAGGCCAATGCCGAGCGCCTGGCCTCGTTCAACCCCACGCGCACGCTCTCTGCCGGGCGCACCAACATCATGCTCGACGAAGACGCGGGGCTGCTGATCATTACCTCGCAGAGCCGCTGGCGTGACGCCAATCCCGACATCATCGAGTTCTCGCAGGTACTCGGCTGCGACATGGATATCGACGAGCATCGCACCGAAATCTATCGCGAGACCAAGGACGGCGAGCGCGAGAGCTACAACCCGCCGCGCTACGACCTGGATTACGACTTTAATCTGACCATCCACGTCAACACGCCGTACTTTACCCAGATCAATCTGCGCGTGAACGACTCTACCATCGATCAGCGCGGTTCCATCGAATACCGCGAGGCCAAGCGCCAGGCAACCGAGGTCCGCGACGCGCTGGTGCAGCTGCGTCAGGAAACGCGCGACAGCGTCGTGGCCGCTAAGGCCCCCAAGACCGCGGTGACCTGCCCCTTCTGCGGAGCCACCACCATTCCCGATGCCAGTGGGCGCTGCGAATACTGCGGCGGCGCCATCGGCGCATAGTCTCCGGCACGGAAAGGACCGATCATGGCCTTCGAGAGCGTTAACTATCAGTGCCCTGCCTGCGGTGGTCCCCTGTATTTTGCCAGCGTCGAGCAAAAGCTCGTCTGTGACTACTGCGACTCACGCTTTGAAGTCGAGGAAGTCGAGGCCCTCTATCGCGAGCGCCAGGACAAGGCCGACGCCAAAGCCGATGCCGCGGCGACAGCACCCAAACCCGCCGCCGACAACGCGGTGCAGGAGCTGGCCCAAAACGCCGGCTATATCTGCTCGTCGTGCGGCGCCGAGCTGGTCTCGGACGGCACCGTCGCCGTTACCACCTGCCCGTACTGCGGCAACTC
>URNU01000219.1 GCA_900549275.1 uncultured Collinsella sp.
TCGAACTCGAGCGCGCAGACGCGGCCCTCGGTCGCGGCCTGCGCCACGAGCTCGGCTGCCTCGCCCTCGCCGGCGTAAGGTAGCAGCGCGTCGGCGCGCAACACGCGCAGCGGTTCCTGGCGGCTAAAGACCGCGGTGCCCGAATAGCCTTTGCGTTCGGCGTAGCTCCAGGTTTGGTGATAGCCGGCCAGGTCGATATCGACCTGGCCCTCTTGCAGCTTGGTCTCTTGCAGCGCCAGGATATCGACATTGAGCTCCTGTGCGATCTGGATAAAGCTCGGGTCTTTTTTGAGCACGGCGCGCAGGCCGTTGACGTTCCACGAGGCGAACGTGTAAGTCTGAGACATGGTGTCCTTTCGACGGGGTTGGCAGGCTTAAGATTAGCGCAACAGGGGCGGGGCGGAGTCCGCGAGCGATAGCGCGATCGCCGCCGTCCCGGAGACACGGACGGAGGACATATATGACGCAGGCAATATCGGACCCCAAACAGGCCTCCGCCGCGCTGGCGGAACTGTTCGAAACCCATAGCCACGTGGTCTTCTTTGGCGGCGCGGGCGTTTCCACGGCAAGCGGCATTCCCGATTTCCGCAGCGTGGACGGTCTGTATCACCAGCGGTTTTCCTATCCGCCCGAGACTATGCTCTCGCACAGCTTCTACGAGGCGCATCCGGCGGAGTTTTTCGACTTCTACCGGACCAAGATGATCGCGCTGGGCGCCAAGCCCAACCACTGCCACGCCAAGCTGGCGGAGCTGGAGCGCGCCGGCAAGCTTGCCGCCGTGGTGACTCAAAACATCGATGGCCTGCATCAGGCGGCTGGTTCACGGCACGTGTTTGAGCTGCATGGCTCGGTCCACCGCAATATCTGCCAGACGTGCGGCGCGGTCTACAGCGCCGAATGGATTTGCGCGCGCGAGCACGAGGATGCCGCGGGCGTGCCCGTGTGCCCTACGTGCGGCGGTCGCATCAAGCCCGATGTGGTCCTCTACGAAGAACCGCTCGATGAGCGTGTGCTTACCGGCGCCGTTGCTGCCATCGCCGCATCCGACGCCCTTGTCGTGGGCGGGACCTCGCTCGTGGTGTATCCGGCGGCGGGCCTCACGCGTTACTTTACTGGCGATGCGCTGGCCATTTGCAATTTGGCACCCACCGATCAGGATGCAAATGCCGACCTGCTGATTTCTTGCGACATCGCGGCCGCGTTTGCATTCTAGCCCGCGCGCGCGGATACAATAGAAAGACTGATTGCAAAGCGACCCCGCCGCCTGTGCCCGAGCGCGGCGACGTGGGCATTTTAGGAGGATGTTCATGGCGAACGACAGCAAGACATGGCGGTGCGGAAAGTACGAGCTCAGCTTTGACCGTCCGCGTATCATGGGCGTCCTCAACGTGACGCCCGATTCGATGAGCGACGGCGGTGAGCACTTTGACCAGGATGCCGCTATCGAGTACGGCCTGGCGATGCTCGATGCCGGCGCCGACATCATCGACGTGGGCGGCGAGTCCACGCGTCCTGGCTTTACCCCGGTCAACCCCGACGAGGAGGCGCGTCGCGTGCTGCCCGTCGTGCGCGCGCTCGCCAAAGAGGGCGCCATCGTCTCGATCGATACGCGTCATGTGGCGGTTGCCAAGGCGGCAGTGCGCTGCGGTGCTTCGATTGTCAACGACGTGACGGGCTTCACCGATCCCAAGATGGTTGAGTTCGTTAAGACAAGCACCTGCGGCGTTATCGTAATGCACGCCGGCGAGGTCGCCGCACCCGCACGCACGCACGCGACGGTGCAGCTCGATACCTCGGCTGCGGCGTTTGTTGCCGAGAAGGCACGCGAAGCGGCTGTCGAGGCCGCGCGCGAGGCCGAGAAGCCGGCCCGTCGCCGTCGCGGCAAGTTGCTGGGCGAGCCCAAGGTTGAAGCCAAGCTTCCGGGCGGTGTGGTACAGCCCTCGCTGCCGCTTGGCGAATCGGAGCCCGCGCCCGAGTCCGAGTCAGAGAAGCCGGCTGCCGAGCAGGCTGCCCCTGCCGCCGCTGCGCCCGAGACCGTGCCCGCAGCTGCCGAAGCCGCACCAGAGCCCAGCGATCACCTGGCCGCCATGATGCGCCGCAGTGCCCGCCGTGAGGAAGCCTATGTGCCCACTTCGCAGCTCCGCCGCTTTACCCTGCCCGATTCTGCACCCATCATGCGCCGCGTCATGGGCTTTCTGTCCGATCAGGCCCGCACGCTCATCCATGCCGGCGTGTCGCGCGACCGCATCTGCATCGATCCCGGCTCGGGCTTTGGCAAGACGGCCAACGAAGACATCGTCATCCAGCGCGAGACCGCCAAGATGGCGTCGCTGGGCTATCCGCTCATGTGCGCCGTGTCGCGCAAGCGCTTTGTGGGCGCCGTCTCGGGCGTGACCCAGGCCGCCGCGCGCGATGCCGCCACGTTTGGTGTGTGCCTGGGCGCCATCCAGGCCGGCGCCAACATCGTGCGCGTGCACGACGTCGCTGGCTTTGCGCAGTTCCTGAACGGTTACTGGGCTGTCGCCGAGCCGCAACCGCGCCGTGCGTTTGTGGCCGTGGGTTCCAACCTGGGGCATCGTTGCGACAACATCCGCGCCGCGCGCAACATGATTGCCGAGATTCCGCTCACCTGCGTGTCCAACTCCTCCAAGATCTACGAGAGCGAGCCGGCCTACGAGACGCGCCAGGACGCGTTTGCCAATGCCGTCATCGAGATCAAGACCGAGTTGGCGCCGTTGGTGCTGCTCGACGAGCTCATGAAGATCGAGGCCGAGCTGGGGCGCGACCGCTCCAAAAAGGCCAAGGCCAACGGTCCGCGCACCATCGACCTGGACCTGCTGTGGATGGACGGCGAGACCCACGGCGGCCAAAAGCTGCGCCTGCCGCATCCGCTCATTGGTGAGCGCGATTTTGTGCTGGTGCCGCTCGAGGACCTGATGCACGACCCGGCGCGGTTCTTCCGCTACAACGGTGTCGAGGTCAAGGAGCCCGAGGACCGCGTGGGCCATATCGTGGGCGAATTGGGGCGTATGTAGATGATCGAGATGAA
>URNU01000220.1 GCA_900549275.1 uncultured Collinsella sp.
GCGGCCGTATTGCCCTCGCCCTCGGTGGCGCGCGGGGCCGTTCCGTGCTGCGTGTCGTAGGTAAAGCGGGAGTCGCCGCGGCGCATGATGACCAGTGCGACCACAATGGCCACGACCAGCACAATACCGGCGATAACAACCGTCATCTGGGAAGACATCTACGGGCCTCCCCTATTTAAGCTTACGGGTCTTGGGCTTAAAGCGTATGCCCGCCTGACGCCCGCCGCGTGCGGAGAACCCGTAGCCAGACTGCGGCGCGACGCCGGACATCAAAAACGGAACGGCGACCAGGCCCGTCAGAATCGAGGACGGCAGGGCGTGTCCAAAGATCGCCACGACAAAACTCGACTCCAGACCCATAAACAACAAGATAATGCTGTAGATCACGTTAATGGCAAACGCGAAGGCGCCCACCGTGATGCCGCGAGCGCTCGGGGTGCCGCCCGTCTGACCGGCGGCACTGTGCACCAGGGCAAAGCTACCCACTGTCAGCAACAGCGACATCACACCCACCGGCACGGCAGCCGACAGGTCGTAGAACAGACCACAGCAAAAACCGCAAATGACGGCTCGCGTGGGATCGCCCGAAAACACACCCAGACACACCAGGACAATCATAAAGTTGACGCGACCGCCCGCAATGGAGATCTGCGGCGCCAAGCCCGCCTGCAACAGGACGCAGACAATGGCGGCAATCGCAAAAGCGCGGGAGCCAGCCCCCTGTTCGTGTAGATCCATGGACATGCCTCCCTATTCGCTCGAACCGGAATCATCAGACGCATCGGAACCAGCATCCGAGCTGTCGTCTTTGGACTTGGTAGCCGCATCACGCGAGGTGCCCTGCGGCGTGCTGTTGGCGCTGCTCACATCCTCGTCCGAAGCCGACTGCTCATCGGTCAGCGACGTAATGACCAGCACTTCCTCGTTGTTTTCGGCCGTTGTCTGGGCGCGCACAACGATGGTGTAGTACACATCGTTGGCAGACTTCTCCACCGAGGATACCGTACCGAGCGGCAGGCCCTTGGGGAACACGCCACCGATACCCGAGGTCACGATAATGTCGCCCACCTTCACGTCGGAGTCGACACTCACGTGCTCCAGGCGCAGGGTACCGTCGGGCTGCCCCTGCAGCATGCCCTGAGCGCGCGTATCCTGCACCATGGCGGACACGCCCGAGTTCTCATCACCGATCAGGCGGACGGTGGAAGTCTTAGCCGAAACCTCGATAATCTGACCGATGACACCGGCAGAACTCGTCACGGGCATGTTGATGGTAAGGCCGTCGGCCGAGCCCTTGTCGATGGTGACCGTTGAGGTCCAGGCATCACCCGAAGCGCCGACAATGCGAGCCGCGGTGGACTTGAGGTTGTAGGTCGACTGAAGACCGACCAGGCTCTCGAGTCGCTCGGCGGTCTTTTGAGCCTCGGAGAGCTCGGCTACCTTAGACGTCAGGACCTCGTTTTGTTTCTTGAGCTCGTCGAGGGTGTCTTGCGAAGCCGTGAGGTTTGAGAACACGTTTCCGATTGCGTTGAAGGGAGCGGCCACAGCCGAGCCCACAAAGCGAACCGGTGAGGTAATCGTCGTCACGCCCGAACGCACGGCGTGAATCGGACCAGCCTCGCCTTCACGAATATAAAACGTGAGGAGCAGCACCGAAATCACGCTGAAAACAATCAACGGGCGCATACCCGTTGATTGTCGCTTGGTATTCAGATTTGAAGAGAAACCCGAAGATCGTGCCAAATGGAATCCACCTTTTGGAAATTAAGCATTGGTCTGGACGAAACCACCGTCAAACGCGTTAGCCTCGAGCACGCGGGCACAGCCGTTGACGACGTTGTCGAGCGCCGTAGGGCTAACGTTGACCGAAACGCCGGTCTCATCGCGCAAGCGCACGTCGAGACCGCGCAGCAGCGCACCGCCGCCGGTCAACAGGATGCCGTAATACATAAGATCCGAGGCAAGATCGGGCGGCGTGGCGTCGAGGGCGTCCTTGACGGCCTTGGCCATCTCGTCGAGCGGCTTGTTGAGCGCGCGACGAATTTCCTCGCTCTCGATGCGTACGGTCTTGGGCAGGCCCGTGATCACGTCGCGGCCGTTGACCTCGACGTCTAACTCGTCCTTGAGCGGCACGGCAGAACCGACCTTGATCTTAATGTCCTCGGCCGTGCGCTCGCCGATAGCCAGGTTATAGGCATCGCGAACGTGGGTAAGGATAGCCTGGTCAAACTCGTCGCCGGCAATGCGGATGGACTGCGATACAACGATACCGCCCATGGCGATAACGGCGACCTCGGTGGTACCGCCACCGATATCGATGACCATGGAGCCGGTGGGCTCCTCGACAGGCAAGTCGGCGCCGATGGCAGCAGCCATGGGCTCTTCGATCAGGTATGCCTGGCGGGCACCAGCCTGGATCGTAGCCTCAAAAACAGCGCGCTTCTCGACCGACGTGACGCCGGAGGGGACGCAGACGACAACGCGCGGACGCGGGGTCCACGGATAGCGCTTCTCGGACGCCTTGTCGATAAAATAGCGAAGCATGGCCTCGGTAACGTCAAAGTCGGCGATAACGCCGTCCTTAAGGGGACGAACGGCCACAATGTTACCGGGCGTACGGCCGAGCATGCGCTTTGCCTCGATACCGACAGCCAGGATGCGCTCATCGTTCTTGTCGATGGCGACAACGGAGGGCTCACGAATGACGATGCCCTTGCCGCGCACGGAGACAAGCGTGTTGGCGGTGCCGAGGTCGATGGCAAGATCGCCCGCATAGCTACCGAAGAACATATCCATCAAAGAAAACAACGCAACTCCTGATGTGTTGGATGATTGCTGGAAAACTACTAGCCCATCATACTAGCGCAAGCCCGGCACCTCACTTGCGGTGAAGCACCGGGCAGCGCCAAATCTCATAAGGTCACTACTGGTTGTCAGCGGCCGAGAGATCGATGTCGAGCGAGGAGACGGCCCAACCGATATGGTTGTCGGAGCGCACGAACTTGACGGTGTACTC
>URNU01000221.1 GCA_900549275.1 uncultured Collinsella sp.
GCTGCGATCCTTTCGTCAAATAACCAAAGGCCCGCCAAACATGTGGCGGGCCATCATTGTTCACGTTGAGTTGTACCCCAATATGCGGGCGAACGTGTATGAGAACGCAATCTTTTAGGAAGGCTTAAGTTCTGCTGCAAACTCGAAAGGGATCCACGTATGCGGCAAAACCACCACAAAGGTGCCTGTCCCTTTGTAGTGAAAAGCTAGTCCTTAAACAGATAGCCCACGCCGCGGACGGTGGTGATATGTGCCGCGATCTGCGGGCCCACCTTGGAGCGGATGCGTCGGATGTGCACGTCGACGGTACGCGTACCGCCGCAGTACTCAAAGCCCCACACGCGGTGCAGCAGTACCTCGCGGCTGTAGGCACGGTTGGGGTGCGTCGCCAAAAAGCTCAGCAGCGAGTACTCCATCAGCGTCAGGTCGATGGGCTCGTTATCGAGTGTCACCTGGTAGGTAGCCAGGTTAATCTCGAGGTTATCGATGTTGAGCACATCGTCGGCGGCGACGGTCTCCTCCTCGCCCATCAGGCGCTGTGCGCGAGCCTTGAGCTCGTTGGGCGTCGCCGTGGGGCATACAAAGTCGGCATGCGCGTGATTCGGCAGGCGCAGGGTGCCGAGTGCCTCGTCGTCGACAATCACCAACATGGGGACGCCGCCGCGATCGTCAAGCCACTTGGCAATCTGATCGATGCGGTCGCTGCGGATACCGTCGGAATCGAGGATCAGCAGGTCAAAGTCGTGCGCCGCAGTCGGCGAATCGGGGGTAGCCAGGCTCACCTCGACACCCAGGGTGGTCGTCAAGCTGCGGGCAAACTCGTGGAAGCGCGTCGTGCGCGCCATGAACAGGGCACTCTTTTCGGACATATCGGCCTCCAAGGAAATGAGCTCAATCGTACTGGAACAAGCCAGCGCGATTAGGAGTTCGCCAGATAATGCTTGATCTCCCACTCGGTGATCGTAGACTCAAACTTATGCCACTCGTTGCGCTTCTTTTTGAGGAAGAAGCTGTGGATGTGCTCGCCGAGGGCATCCTTCATAAACTGCGAGTCCTCAAAGACGTCGAGCGCCTCTTTGAGCGAGCGCGGCAGCGGCGTGTAGCCGGCCTCGAGCATCTGACGGTCGGTGAGTTTGAGCGTCTCGGCCGTGGCCTCGGGCGGGAGCTCCAGCTTGCGCTCGATGCCATCGAGACCGGCCGCCAGCGTGACGGCGTTGACCAGGTACGGATTGGCCATGGGGTCGGGGCTACGAAGCTCGATACGCGTGGACAGCTGCTTGCCGGGCTTGTAGACCGGGATGCGGATCATGCTCGCGCGGTTGCGCAGGCCCCATGTGGCGTACTGCGGCACGGAGTCGCCGCCCGTGGTGATGCGCTTGTACGAGTTGACCGTGGGGTTGGTGATGGCGCTAATCTCGCGCGCGTGCGCCAGGATGCCGGCCATGTAGTGCTTGGCGATATCGGAGAGGTGGTACCTCTCGTCGTCCTCGCCCCAAAAGACGTTGTTGCCGTCGTGGTCGAACAGCGACTGATGCAAAAACATGGCGCTGCCGTCCTCGCCCGCCAACGGCTTGGGCATAAAAGAGGCGTGGCAACCGCTCTCGTAGGCCTGCTGCTTAATGATGAGTTTGGCCGTGGTGATGGCGTCGGACATGCTCAGGGCCTCGGCGTGACGCAGGCTCATGCCGTGCTGCGAGCGGCCGGCGGCGTGGAAGGTGTACTCCACGGGCACGGACATCTTCTCGAGCGTGAGGACCGTGTTGCGACGCAGGTCGCGAGCGGCATCGCTCACCGAAAGATCGAAGTAGCCCACATTGTCGAGCGGCTCGGGAGTGTGCTCGTCGGGGAAGTAGTAGTACTCCAGCTCGGCGCCCACGTTAAGCAGATAGCCAGCCTTCTCGGCCTTGTGGAACATGCGGCGCAGGGCATCGCGCGGGTCGCCGGCAAACGGCTTGCGATCGGGAGTGCACACGTCGCAGAACACGCGAGCGACGCCGTTGTGACTCGGGCGCCACGGCAAAATCTGGAAGGTCGAAGCATCGGGGAATGCCAGCATGTCGGCTTCCTCGGGCGTGGCAAAGCCCTCGATGGCGGAGCCGTCAAAGCCAATACCCTCCTCAAAAGCGACCTCGAGGTCCTCGGGGCTAATGGCAAAGTTCTTGAGGCGGCCGAGAATGTCGACAAACCACAGACGCACAAAGCGGATGTCACGCTGCTCTACGGAGCGGAGTACGTAATCGATGTTCTGCTGGTTCATGTCGCTCCCCTTTCTTTCGGGCGGGTTTCGACTGGTCTATATCGCAGATACTATCGCAGAAAAATGTTTCCGCAGGGTTAAAGCGTATCAAGCGCTCAAAAAACGTGCGAGGGCGGTCGGCTAGCGCGAACAAGTCAGCTCGAGCAGACGGCTAGCGCGAGGTCGAAGCGCGGTGTTCGATGTGGCCGGGGATCTCGATGCGTTTGGGCGCCAGCTTTGCGGCCTCGCCCACGGTGGTGGTAACAACATCGATGCGCTCGGACAGGCGCTCGACTACACACTCGGCAATGGTAAGGGTGTCTTGCGCGGCCGTGGTCACACCGCCAAAGAGCACGTGGTTCCAGGGATAGTCGTCAAACGTCGCGATCTTGAGGCCAGCCGGCAATGAGGGTCCCAGCTGTGCTAGCGCCTCGGTCAGACGCAGGAAGACCAGACCGTTGACGGCAATGAGGCCGAGTTTTTTGCCCGCATAGTCGCGGATAGCCTCGTCCAAGCGGCCGACGCCCGTGGCACCGCCATCGGCCAAGGTGACGACCTCGCCCGCAAGGCCGCGGCGCGAAAGCTCGTCGGCAAAGGCCTCGGCGCGCTCGCGACGCACGGGACTGTCGTCGCTTGCCTCGGTGAGCAGGCACAGGCGCTCGCTGCCCGCAGCGGCCAAGTCGTCTACCAAGCCGGCGACCAGCTCACGGTTGTTAGATGTCACCAGATCGACACCGCCGTCGGCAACATCGCGGTCGAGCAGCACAAC
>URNU01000222.1 GCA_900549275.1 uncultured Collinsella sp.
CGCAACTGCAAGAGGAGCCGTGTGGGTTTGGCTAGGTTCGGGTGCTGTCCGTGCCGTGGGGTAAAATCGTTCAGTCAGAACACGAACCCGCATCGGAGCTCATCACATGGCATTCGTCCATCTGCACAACCACACTGTCTTTTCCATGCTCGACGGCGCAACCCGTATCCAGGATATGGTCAACCGTGCCGTTGAGCTGGGCATGCCCGCCGTCGCCATTACCGACCACGGCTACATGTATGGCGTGCCCGACCTGGCGCTGGCCTGCGACGCCGTCAACCACAACACGCCCGAGTACAAAACCTGGAGCCACGACAAGGCCTTCCTGGAAAAGGACCGCCGCGACGAGCTGGTGGAGCCCGATCCCGAGGAAAACCCGCGCGAGCATGCCCAGTATGTGAAGGACATGGCCATGTGGGACGAGAAGGGCAACATCGACGAGCTCAAGCCGCCCCTGGTCATCAAGCCCATCTTTGGCTGCGAGGTCTACTTTACGCCGGACGAGACCCTTGCTCGCGACCACAAGCCCGAGCTCTACCACATGATCCTTCTGGCCAAGGACCAGGAGGGCTACGTCAACCTGATGCAGACGGTCTCCGAGGCCGCCGTGCAGGGCTTTTACTACAAGCCGCGCGTGACGCTCGACAACCTGCGCCGCCATGCCAAGGGCATGATCTGCACGAGCGCCTGTATCGCGGGCATCATCCCCAAATACATCGACCGCGGCGACATGGAAGGCGCCATCAAGTGGGCCGAGACCTTCCGTGATACCTTCGAGCCCGGTGACTTCTACATCGAGATCCAGGAACACGGCATCACCACCGACAACGGCCTGACCGACGAGCAGATGGACCGCACGCTCATCGATATCGCCAAGCAGGTAGGCGTCAAGGTCATCGCCACCAACGACTTCCACTACCTGCGCCGCGAGGATGCGCCCGTGCAGGACGTCATCATGTGTATTGGCATGAACGCCAAGGTCGATGACCCCAACCGCATGCGCATGACCGGCTCGGAGTTTTACATGAAGACCGAGGAGGAGATGCGGGCGATGTTCCCGTATTGCCCCGAGGCCTGCGACAACACGCTCGAGATCGCCGACAAGTGCTACGTTGAGCTGGACTGGGACTCTATCATCCTGCCGCGCTTTCCGTTGCTCGATCCCGGTGAGACGCACGAGAGCCAGTTCCGCCGTGAGTGCGAGAAGGGCCTGCGCCAGCACTATGGCGACGACTGGGCCACGCGCGAGATCGGTGGCGTTAACATCAAAGAGCGCTTTGAGTACGAATACAAGGTCATCTGCGACAAGGGCTTTGCCGCCTACTTTTTGATCGTTGCCGAGTACGTGCAATGGGCTAAGGACAACGGCATCGGCGTCGGCCCCGGCCGTGGCTCGGCCGCCGGCGCTATCGTCGCCTACGCCATGAACATCACCGCGTTCGACCCGCTCGAGAACGGCCTGATGTTCGAGAGGTTCCTGTCCCCGCAGCGTACCGAGATGCCCGATATCGATATGGACTTCGACGATGAGCGGCGCCTCGAGGTCGTGGAGCACGTTCGTCAGCTCTACGGCCCCGAGAAGGTCACCCACGTCATCACCTACTCGACCATTAAGGCCAAGCAGGCCATCAACGACGCCGCGCGCGTGCTGGACTATCCGGTCTACATGGGCCAGCGCCTGTCCAAGATGGTCTCGAGCGATCCCAAGGTCAAGCTCAAGCAGGTGCTCGACAAGCAGCCCGGCAAAGAGGATCTGTTTAACCCCGATTTTGCCGAGGCCTATAAAAAGGATGACGACGCCCGCCGCATCATTGACACGGCGCTCTCGATCGAGGGCCTCACCCGTGGCGAGGGCGTGCACGCGTGCGCCGTTCTGATCTGCCGCGACCCCGTCAACGAGCACGTGCCCACCAAGCTCGACACCAAGGGCGGCGTCGAGATTACCCAGTACGAGGGCCATACCGTTGCCGACATGGGCCTGCTCAAGATGGACTTCCTGGGCCTGCGCACGCTGACGGTTATCTCCAAGGCCAAGGCAAACATCAAAAAGAACTTCGGCATCGACATCAAAGAGGAAGAGATTCCCTTTGACGATCCCGAGATCTTTAAGCTCATGGGCTCCGGTCACACCGCCGGCGTCTTCCAGGTCGAGTCCGCCGGCATGACGGCCACGATCAAGAACATGAAGCCCACCGAGTACAAGCATGTCGTAGCATTGATCGCTCTGTACCGCCCGGGCCCGTTGGGCGCCGGCATGGTCTCGTCCTACATCAACCGTATGAACGGCAAGGAGCCGGCCGTCTCCTACGACGACCGTTTGGACGACATCCTGGGCGAAACCTACGGCACCATGGTCTACCAGGAGCAGGTTATGCTCATCTCCGTCGAGATGTGCGGCTTCTCCAAGGGCGAATCGGACTCGCGTATCCGTAAGCCCGTGGCTAAGAAAAAGATCAAACTGCTCACGTCGACGGTGCTCCACTGGGAGGATGGCTCGGACGAGACCACCTACGACCACTGGATGAACGGCGCCATCAAGAACAACTACACGCGCGAGGTCGCCCAGAAGATTTGGGACGATGTTCTCGAGTTCGCATCCTACGCCTTCAACAAGTCGCACTCCGCCGGCTACGCCATTCTGGTTATGCAGACGGCATGGCTCAAGGCGCACTATCCGCACGAGTACATGGCGGCCGTCCTGACGTCCTACACGGGCAAGACCGACAAGATCGTGCACTACGTCTCGGCATGCCGTCACGACGGCATCCCCGTGCTTTCGCCAGATGTCAACGAGTCCGGTACCGAGTTCACGGCTACCAAGGAGGGCGTGCGCTTTGGTCTGGCCGGCATCCGCGGCGTGGGTACCGGCGTGGCGCAGGCGATTATCGCCGAGCGCGAGGCGGGCGGCCCGTTTAAGACGCTGCACGACTTTGTCGAGCG
>URNU01000223.1 GCA_900549275.1 uncultured Collinsella sp.
TAAGAAAGCTCGGGCAGGAGCTTCTCCTTCTTGTTGGCAAGCTCGACCAGGCCCTCAGCGGCATCCTCGGCAGCGAAGACGACGATCTTGCGCATATCGCCCTCGGCGTCGTCGATGCGGCCGACCAGATCGGCAGCCTCGGCCTCGGCCATCAGACCATCGAGCTCACGAAGGCGCATGCCCAGCAGGTCGGACATTTCCTTCTGCTCCATCTTGGGCTTGAGGTCAAGAAGCTTGATGGCGCGCTCGATGTTCGCCATGCGCTCGGCCTTGGCCTCCTCCTCCTTGGAAATAGCAAAGCGACGGCTACGCAGCAGGCGGGCGGCCTTCTGCATCTTGTCCATCAGCTCTTCGTCATCGTAATCAACGGCGGCCTCGACAACCTCGGCCTCCTCCTCGGCGGAAACCTCGTCAGCAGCCTCAACCTCGGCAGCTTCGGTCTCCACGGTCTCGACTGCCTCGACCTCGGCAGCCATGGTCTCGTTCTCGGTCTCGTTCATGATCTCTTCGTTCTCGGACATGAGACTCCTTCTTGGCCCTCTCGGGCATCATCGCCCCATTCGCGGGGCCCGTCGCGCACTCTTTGCGCTTTAAACATTCATGCCTCTCGGCAAAACGTCCATTAGTTTATGGTGTCGCCATCCAATCTAGCTGCAGAATCTATGTGCACACATTAATGCGACATGTGCGACTCGCGACGAGCGTACACCAGCGACGCCACGAACCCGACCGCGGCAATTACAGCCGCCACACGCACGGCAGCTGCAAATCCAATCGCCTGGGCAACGTCCGTCGCAACGCCAGCGGCGCCGGCAGTCGCCGCAGAACTCGAGAGCAGGCCGATAAACAGCGACGGGCCAAACGATGCGGCAATCATGTTCCACGTATTGAGCAATGCCGTTCCGTGAGGATGCTCGGCGGCAGGCAGCGTCTCCAAGCCGGCCGTCTGCGAGGGGCTCAGCACCAAACCGACTCCGGCATACACCACAACGGTCAGTGCCACGACGACGCCGATGTTCATACTCGCCGCCGTCATCGAGATTGCAGTCTGCCCCACGGCAATCAGGGCAAAGCCGACCGGCAGCAGCGGCCATGCGCCACGGGCGTCCATCACGCGTCCGCCAACAATCGAGGTCACGGCATTGCAGGCAATCGCAGGCAAAATGAGCAAGCCCGCAACAAGTGCGGTCATGCCGTATGCGCCCCCAAAATAGAGCGGCAACAAAACGCTCATCGAGAACGTCGTCATCATCGACACAACGACGAGCAGACACGCCGGCCAAAAGCGAATGCTCGCCATGGGATGCACGTTAAGCACCGGATGCTCGAGCTTGAGCTGGCGGGCCGCAAACAGGCCGAGCAGCACAATGGCGGCGAAAAGCGCCGCGATACCGGCAATCAGATTGGTCGAGAACTCGCCTACGGAATACACAAATGCCGTAATGCCGGCGGCGAGCAAAACAACCGACAGAATATCAAGCGTGGTGTTCGAGCGCTCTCCGACATTCTTAACATGCTTTACGCCCGCCGCAGCGACCACAATGCCGCCCACCAGCGGCACTACGAACACCGCCCTCCAGCCAAACAACGTGCACATAAGACCGCTGATCACAGGTCCAAACGCCGGCCCTAGCGTAATGCAGGCGCCGCCCAGGCTCAGATACAGACCGAGCTTCTCGCGCGGGGCGCAAGACAGCACCACGTTCATCATGAGCGGGAACAAGATGCCCGATCCCGCAGCCTGCAAAATACGGCTTGGCAGCAAAACGCCAAACGACGGAGCGACCAGGCACAGGACTTCGCCGGCGACCATGCATCCGCATGCGAAAAACAGTAGCTTGCGCGTCGAGAAACGGCCGGACAGAAAGGCCATGATGGCCGTAAAGATCGACGTCACGATCATGTAGCCCGAAACGAGCCACTGCGCCGTGGTGGCGCTCACCGAAAAGGCCGCCATAATGTCGCGCAACGCCACGTTAATGATGTTCTCGTTAAACGCAGCGACAAAGGCTGCAACATACATTACGACGAGAATTGCCGCAGTGGCCGATGGCGGTGCTTGAACTTGTTGCTGAGATTTGCTCCCCATGCATTTCCTTCCTCTTGGAACGACAGTCGCATCGCCCCAGAGGAACAGTCCAGGGCGAAAATGAGCCCTAGACTTACGCCAGACGCCGTACACGACGAGTCTGGCAACATGGTCCAACGTCGAAAAATTGTAACGCGAACGCGCAGCTTTCCTTCCGCGCTATTATTAAAAGTCCACGAAAGCATGAGACATGAGGAGCCCGCCATGATTAAGCCCATCATGAAATCCGAGTTCTTTTTACGTCTGCCTTCCGAAGACGCGGGACCCGACGATGCCGCGACCGGGCAGGATCTCCTGGATACGCTCCACGAGCATGAGCACGAGTGCGTGGGCCTCGCCGCCAACATGATCGGCGTGCGCAAACGCATCATCTGCATAAAGGACGGCAACAGGACGCTCCTGATGTACAACCCTCAAATTCTTGAGCAGGTCAATGCCTATCAGACGAGCGAAGGATGTCTCTCGCTGATCGGCGAGCGTCCATGCACCCGCTATCGCCGCATTAAGGTTGAGTATTTGGATGAGAACTTTGTCCACCGCATCAAAAACTTCTCGGGCTACACCGCCGAGATCATCCAGCACGAAATCGATCATTGCTGCGGAATCGTGATCTAGTTCCGCGAGTCAAGGAAAATGATCTGTTTTCCTCCGTCCCTAATGGACCATGGTAACGACGCAGGCTGAGCACACGACAGCGAGCGAGCCGCATTTATATAAGTTCCGCCGTTCTACCGAACGGCGGACCACTTGACGCTGCGCGAGCCGCATTCACGCCAATCTGACGTTCAATTTCGAGGGCGCGACCAGAAGGTCAGCGCCCTCTCATTTCACGTCACCTTG
>URNU01000224.1 GCA_900549275.1 uncultured Collinsella sp.
GCCTCGTCGACGGTAAAATCGAGCGGGAACTGCGTAAAGCCATTGCCCCATTCAAGTCCACCCTTGAGCGCGGTCGAAACGGTATCCACCGAAACACTTTCGGAAAGGTTCGCGGTATTCAGACGTCGCATCACGCCGTAGCCAATCTGCATGCCCACAATCAGCACCAAAATGCCGATAACCACGGCCATGGCAGTCTTCGTAATGGTATGGCTCACCTGCGAACCCGAAGGGTCGTCCTCGGACAGCGGGTCGATATGTTTTGCCTGGCTCGCGCGATCCTCGCTGCGCAGCCGCGCCAGCGTCGCCTTGTCACCGCGCTTGACGGCAGCCTCTTTCTCGCGCATGCGCTCAGTACGCTTTTTGGCGAGCGTAGGATCCAAGACGCCGGATGCATCGATTTCGGAGAATAACTCCGTCACTTCTTCCGGAGTCAAAGGGTTCTTATCAGCCATAGTCTTCCTGTCATATCAATCAGTCGAGCTCGTGCGCACGCGCACCTTCGAACTGCATTCGATAGTAACGGGCATAGGTGCCGCCACGGGCGAGAAGCTCCTCGTGCGTGCCACGTTCCACAACGCGACCATGCTCAACGGTCACAATCTCATCGGCGTGCTTAATGGTCGAGAGACGATGGGCGATGATGATCGTGGTGCGGCCGCGTGCCAGCTCTTCGAGCGACTCCTGCACCGCTTCCTCGCTCTCGTTATCCAGGGCACTCGTCGCCTCATCCAAAATAAGGATCTTGGGATTCTTGAGAAACACGCGCGCAATGGCGACGCGCTGCTTTTGACCACCCGAAAGACGGCTGCCGCGCTCGCCCACCACGGTGTCATAGCCCTGCGGAAGCGACTCGATAAAGGTATCGATATTGGCGCGGCGGGCCGCCTCGGCGATCTCTTCTGCCGTGGCGCCCGGCTTGCCGTAGGCGATGTTCTCGCCGATCGTTCCATCGAACAGGTACACATCTTGCTGCACCAGGCCGATGGCACGGCGCAGGCTATGCTGCGTCACGTCTCGCACATCCTGGCCGTCAATGCTAATGGAGCCGTCGGCAACGTCGTAAAAGCGCGGCAACAGCGAACAAGTCGTCGATTTGCCGCCGCCCGAGGGGCCAACCAAAGCGATGGTCTGACCGGGCCTAATGGACAGATCCATATGGTCGATAACGGGACGTGCCCCATCGTCCGCGCCAAGCTCAACATCCTCGTAGTTAAAGCACACGTTGCGGTACTCCACGGCGCCAGCCGTCACCTGCAGATCCGCAGCGCCCGGCTTATCCTGAATATCGGGGACAGTCGAGAGCACCTCGTCCATGCGCTTAAAGCCGGCAATGGCCTTCTGATACGTCTCGGCCGAATTGACGAGCGTCTCGAGAGGCGTGCAGAACAGTGAAATGTAAAGCGCGAAGGTTGCCATATCGACCGCCTGCAGCTGACCCTGGGCAACGAGCCAACCGCCCAGCAGCACCACGATCACATAGAGCACGCCCGAGAGCAGGCCATACGTTGCGGTGTAGACGCCCATGGCATGATACATGTTCTCCTTGGACGAAAGGTAGCGATTGTTCGAGGCGCGAAACTTAGAGCGTTCGGTCTGCTCATTGGCAAAGCTCTTGACCACACGCATGCCCGCCAGCGAATCCTGCAGCTGCGCATTAATGCCGCTAATCTTTTTTCGATTATCGCTAAAGACCTCGCGCATGCGCATATTCTGCCAAAACATAATGACCGCGAACACCGCCGTCACCACAGCCATGGCGAGTGCGAGCACCGGCGCGATGGTAAACAGAATCACAAACGAGCCGATGATCTCAATGCCGCAGATAATAATCCATTCGGGCACGTGGTGCGCCGCCTCGCAGATATCGAACAGGTCGTTGACCACGCGGCTCATCATGTCGCCCGAGCTGTTGCGATCGAAGTATGCAAAGCTAAACCGTTCGTACTGATCGAACAGGTCCTCACGCATCTTGGACTCCATGCGCGCGCCCATCACGTGGCCCCAATAGCTCACAAAGTAGCGGCAGGCGCAGCGGATGGCATACATCAGCACCAGTCCCACCGCGATCATACCGAGCGCCCGCATAATGGCAGCCTGACCCTGGGTAAACAACCCTCCGGTCAGATTGCGCAGGATAATAGGAAACGCCAGGTCAATGGCGGCAAGCACCAGGGCGCAAACAGTATCGGCAACAAAAAGCCCCATCTGGGGCTTGTAATAAGACAGAAAACGCTTCAGCATGTGGTCCTCTAGAAATAGGAAGAACGGAAAAATCGGTTGACCAAGCGAACCGAAAGAAAAACCCACGACAGATATAACGCCGATGTTCTGGCAGCGTCAGCGAAAACGTCCCTAAGCGAGCAAGGTGCCTTGAAAGAGGAGCGACGCGCACTTCGGTACGCGAGCGACGATTGAAAGGCAGATTGCCGCTTAGGGGCGTTTGCAGCGTCGACTCGTTACGCGGTTTGGTAAAACCGCGTAACCTAGAGCTCCGCTCCGCCTAGCCGGTGCGCGATGCTGTCGCAAGCCAAGGCACCCACGACGGTCTTGGCATCCTCGATCTTGCCGTCGAGTACGGCGTCGATCAGCTCGTGCAGCGGTACTAGGTCAACGTTGACAAACTCGTCATCGTCGGGATCGGGCGCATCAAACTCGAGCTTGGTAGCCAGGTAGATGTGAATGATCTCGTCGCAAAAACCGCAGGTCGTGACAATCGACGTCAAAAAGCGGATGCGGCCGGCCTTAAAGCCCGTCTCCTCGTGCAGCTCGCGCTTGGCGCAATCGAGCGGGTCCTCGCCCGGATCGAGCTTGCCGGCGGGAATCTCGACCGTCACGCGGTCGATGGCGGTGCG
>URNU01000225.1 GCA_900549275.1 uncultured Collinsella sp.
TCGGCAGCCGTCTGGATGCGCGAGTCGATGGTGAGCTTGGCGGTGTTGCCCGGTTGGTTTTGGCCCGCGAGCGACGCGAGGGCGTTGTTCCAGCTGGAGTAATCCTTGGAGCCGGTGAGCGTGTCGTTCATGACGCTCTCGATACCTGCGGTGCCGTACTGCTGGCTTACATAGCCCACCACGTGAGCGGCCATGTTTCCGTTGGGGTAGGAGCGGGCGAAGGTGCCGTCTTCCTGTTGCAGCGACTCGGCGAGCGTCACGCCGTCGGACGTGATGATGGAGCCGCGCTGGATGTACTTGGAGCGCGCGATGGTGTGGTTGTTGGTCGGCATGTCCTGATAGTCCTTGGCCTTGATGACCTGGACATAGGTGAGGTTGCCGATAAGGATGGCGAACAGTGCCGTAAAGGCGAACACGGCGCGGGTCAGTCGATTGGCGAGCGCCACGCGACCGAGTACGCCGGATTCGGGCGTGTCGAGCAGACGACGGCGCATGCGCGAGGCGGCGGAGTGGCTGCCGCGGGCATACGAAGACGAAGAGGCGAAGCGCGTTCCAGCCGGGGAAGCCGCCGAGGCGACCTGGTCGTCGGTGATGGCGGCCATGGTGCCGGTGCCGGTGAGCTCGGCCTCGCGACCGGTTGCCTCGTCACCGGCGCGCAGCAAAAGTGCGACGATGATAAAGCTTGCCAGCAGCGAGGATCCACCCTGACTCATAAAGGGCAGGGTGACGCCGGTCAGCGGGATCAGGCGGGTAACGCCGCCGACGATCAAGAAGGCCTGGAAGCTGATAGCGGCCGTAAGACCGGTGGCGCTAAAGGCGGCAAGGTCGGACTTGGCACGGGCCGCCGTGGTCAGGCCGCGTACGGCAAAGAGCATAAACAGGATAAGAACGGCGCCACCGCCCAAAAGGCCCATCTCCTCGCCGATAGCCGAGAAGATAAAGTCGGACTCGACGACGGGGATGTTGTTGGCCATGCCGTTGCCAATGCCGACGCCAACGAGGCCGCCGTCGGCCAGCGAGAAGAGGGACTGAACAATCTGGTAGCCCTGACCCTGCGCGTCCTTAAAGGGATCGGCCCAGACCTGGAAACGCACCTGGACGTGCGACAGGAACTTGTAGGCGCCCACGGCCCCCACGGCCAAGAGCGCAAGGCCGATGATGACATACGAGAAGCGACCCGTGGCAACGTAGAGCATCAGCAAGAAGATGGTGTAGAACAGCAAGGCCGAGCCCAGGTCGCGTTCGAAGACAACGACGAGCAGGCATACGCCCCAGACTGCGAACAGCGGCAGCAGCAGGCGCAGGCGCGGAATCTTAAGACCCAAGATCTTGCGGTTGGAGATAGAGAGCAGTTCGCGGTTTTCGGCCAGGTAGCCGGCTAGGAACAGCACGATAAAGACCTTGGCGAACTCGCCGGGCTGAATGGTAAAGCCGGCGATGCGAATCCACAGTTTGGAGCCCGAGATCGTGGTGCCGATAAAGATGGGCAGCATCAGCAAGATGATGCCGATGATGCCAAAGGTGTATTTGTAGCGCATGACCACGTCGAGGTTTTTGACCAGCGCAAGCGTACCTACCATCAGCGCCACCGAGATAAACAGGATGACGAGCTGCGAGATGGCGAGCGTGGGCGCCAAGCGCGTCACAAACGTGATGCCAATGCCCGAAAGCACAAAGACGATGGGCAGGATGGCCGGGTCGGCGCCGGGTGCCAGAATGCGTACGGCGATATGCGCCGCGGCGAAGGCGGCAAAGAGACCGATCGGAACGGCAAGTGTCTCAAACGAGATGGCGGCGCCTGCGGCGAGCACGTACATCGCATACAGCAGGATGACGGGGAACGCCGAGGCGATGAGTAAGAGCAGTTCGGTATTACGGCGACTCATAAGCGGCACTCCCTTTCTAATTCTTATCGGAGGCTTCGGCCTCGGCGGACTGTTCGGCTGTTTTCTCGGAATCCGATTCGGAGGTCGAACTCTGATCGGTGTTATTGCGAATCGTTTGCGCGTCGATCACCTGACGGGTCTGCTCCTCGTCGATCTGATGGCGGTATTTGGAGATGGTGTCCTGCGCATCGTCGATGCCCGTCTGCTGAATACCCGCCTTCAGGCGATTTTGTGTGTCTTCGGGCAGGTCGGACAGCTCGATTGAGGTCGTGCTGTCGAGCCAGTGCAGCTTAAGGCCGAGCGGCTTGCCGGGAATGCCCCGGTAGACCGCGACGGTGTCCTTGTAGGTGCCCAGGTAGTACGAGCCGGTGATGCCCGTGTAGGCCCAGATGGCTGCCGCCAGCACAAAAGCGATGCCCAGGACGGCGGCAATGGTGATGTTGCGGCGGCGGACGCGCTTTGCCTCGCGCATGACGCCATCGTCAACCAGGTCAACGACAACCACGGTGACGTTATCGTGCCCGCCGGCGACCAGTGCCGCGTCAACAAGGTTGTCGACGCAAATCTGCGCGGTCGAGGACTGTGTGGCGATGTTTTCGATATCGCTATCGGGAATCATGCTCGACAGGCCGTCCGAGCACAGGATCAGGCGGTCGCCTTCTTCGATATGCAGGGTAAAGTGGTCGGCATACATGGCGGGATCCGAGCCTAGCGCGCGGGTGATGACCGAGCGGTTGGGGTGGACACGCGCCTCGTCTGCCGTAATCTCGCCGGCATCCACGAGCTCCTCCACATAGGAGTGGTCGCGGGTCACGCGGATGAGCGTGCCCTCGTGGAGCAGATAGGCACGCGAATCGCCCACGTGGGCGATGGCGAGCATGTCGTTTTCGATATAGGCGCAGGTTGCCGTGCAGCCCATACCGGGCTTGCCAAGCCCGTTGAGCGCGGC
>URNU01000226.1 GCA_900549275.1 uncultured Collinsella sp.
CCCGAGGGCAACCATACGCTCGAGACCAAGCTTGACGGCCTGGCCTACGGCTTTTTGATTCCGGTGTTCTTTACTGTATCGGGCGCAAAGATCGACCTGACGGCCGTGGCGTCGCGCCCCGGGCTGCTCGCGGGCTTTATCGTGGCGTTGCTGATCATTCGCGCCGTGCCCATTCTCATCTCTATGAGCATTTGTCCTGCGACGCGCGACGTTTCGGCGTATGGTCGCATTACCGTGGCCCTGTACTGCACCACGGCGCTGCCGATTATCGTTGCCGTGACGAGCGTTGCCGTCAACGCGGGCGCGCTGTCGCAAGATATTGCGTCGGTCATGGTTGCCGCCGGCGCCATCACGGTGTTCTTGATGCCGCTGCTCGCACAACTCTTCTACCGCGTGGTCGACGCCGCACCGGTCGCTGCCGTGGCAGAGGTTGCCGAGCATCCATCCGATGCGCTCGACATCCTGCGTGCCCATCACGATTTGGCGAGCCTGCTCGCACGCGAGCACGAGCTGCTGACCTCGCATGGTCACGGTCGCGTATTCGAGGGCCTGCCTACGCTCGATACGATTGCCGAGCGTCTTTCCGCCGAGGCGGCGAGCGGCCACATCGATGCCCGCATCGTGGACGCGGCGCACCTGCTTGCCGATAAGACCTATGGAGACGAGGTCGACCCGTCCGAGCTGACTCCGCGTGAGCGCCGCCGCCTGGAGCGTGCCAAGCTCGCAGTGCGCGAATACCGCCGCCGCATGCTGGAGCTCTATGCGAGCGATGAAGCCCAGGACGACGACGGCAAGTAGCAAGGAATGTCGGGATACGGGTTCCGTCCAAATAATAGAAGGCGCGCTGCCTGCGGTTGATGCAGGCAGCGCGCCTTCTTGCGTTGAGCTCGGTTGAGGTTTAAAGCTGTGGCCTTGCGACCTTTAGGAGCGGGCGGCTCCGTCGACGGGGAGGATGGCGCCCGTGACGTAGGAGGACATATCGCTCGCCAGGAAAACAAAGGCGTTGGCGACATCCTCGGGCTCGCCCATGCGACCCAGCGGAATGGTGGCGATGATGGGCTTGATGACCTCTTCGGGCAGGTTGGCGACCATGTCGGTTTTGGTTACACCGGGTGCTACGGCATTGACGCGAATGCCCATGGGGGCGAGCTCGCGCGAGAGCGACTGGACCATGCCGTTGACGGCGAACTTGGACGTGGGGTAGCCAACGCCGGAGGGCTGACCGTACTTAGCGACCATCGAGCTCGTGGTGGTGATGGTGCCGCCGTGGCCGGCTTCGGTCATGATCTTGGCGGCAGCCTGGTGGCCATTAAAGACGGCGACGACGTTGAGGTCCATAACTTTGGCGAACTCCTCTGCCGTGTAGTTGAGCAGCGGCGAGCGCTGGGAGATGCCGGCGTTGTTGACGACCGTGTCCAAGCCGCCCATGTCGGCTGCAGCCTGGGTAAAGGCCTCGGTCACGGCCTCGAGCGAGGTGAGGTCGCAGGAGCGGCCCCAGACCTTGGCGTCGGGATAGGCGGCTACCAGCTTCTCAACCGCCGCGTCGGCAGTCTCCTGGCGCGAGCCAAAGACGGTGACGGCAGCGCCTTCCTCGATAAAACGGCAGGCGATCGCATAGCCGATACCGCGCGTGCCTCCGGTGATGATTGCTTTCTTGCCCTCGAGCAACATGGTGCTTCCTCTCATCGCGGGCGAACATACGCAGCACAGCATAGCGGCGGCAAAATACAGCTGCCGTCGCATATCGGCAAACGGTATCCACGGTTGCCGACGAACGGTCAAGTTGTTCAAACGTTAGTCGACCAGTTCGCTCGAAAAATGTAACTAAAGGGGGCTCCCATCCAATCGGATAGGAGCCCCTCATGCGTTGTTTGACTTGCCGAGAATCGGACTAGTTGGCCATGACGCCTTCGGTCCAGGCCTCGACGTCCTCGATGCGCAGGACGTTGGCGACCTCGGCCACGCAGTCGACGCTGGCAAGCTCGGCGGCGGCAGCCTGGACGTCCTTCTCGAGCGCGCGGTGCGTCAGGAAGATGACCGAGCAGGCGTTGCTGACGCCCGACTTGCCGTCCTCGACCTGGTTGATGAGCGAGATCGAGATGTTGTGCTTGGCAAAGATGTCGACCGTCTCGGACAGGGCGCCCACACGGTCGGCGACCTTCAGGCGCACATAGTACTTGGTCTGGAGTTCGTCCATGGGCTTAAAGGCGAGGTTGTGGCCATAGGGCTCAATCTCGGGCAGCGGAGCCACGCCGCGGCTGATCTGCTCGGAGAGCGACAGGATATCGCCCACGACGGCGCTTGCGGTGGGGAAGGAGCCTGCGCCGGCACCGTAGAACATGGTCTCGCCCACGGCGTCGCCTACCACGTAGACGGCGTTCATGGCACCGTTGACCTTGGCAAGCATATGGTCGGCGGGGATCAGCGTGGGATGCACGCGGACGTCGACGCCGGCGTCGGTGTTGCGGGCGATGCCGAGCAGCTTGATGGTGTAGCCGAGCTCACGGGCCTGGGCGATGTCCTCGGCTCCGATGGTTCGGATGCCCTGCTGGTATACGTCGTCGGTGGTCACGCGGGTACCAAAGCCGATGGAGGCGAGGATCGCCGTCTTGCTGGCGGCGTCGAAGCCGTCGACATCGGCGGACGGGTCGGCCTCGGCATAGCCCTTGGCCTGTGCGTCGGCGAGCACGTCGGCGTAATCGGCGCCCTCGGCGTCCATGCGCGACAGGATGTAGTTGGTGGTGCCGTTGAGGATGCCGGCGATGGTCAGGATCTTGTTGCCCACCAGGTCGTGCTCAAGCGTGCTCACGATGGGGATGCCGCCGCC
>URNU01000227.1 GCA_900549275.1 uncultured Collinsella sp.
TTCTTCTCGTCCGAAAGCGTCTCGTAGGCCTCGCTGATCTCCTTAAACTTGGCCTCGTCGCCGCCGGCATCGGGGTGATATTTTTGCGCGAGCTTGCGAAACGCGCTCTTGATCTCTTTGTCGGAGGCGCTCTTGGATACGCCCAGGATGTCATAGAAGGTTTTGCCTGCAGCCATCGTAGCTCCTCTCCTGTTACGTCCGCCGCCCATGCAGACGACGGCTCATGCTGTCATATGGCACTAGGCCAGAAAGGGCCCCGGGTGTTGCCCCGGGGCCCTTCTCAATTACTCCTCGGTGCTCTCGGCCGTGTCGGCCGTAGCATCCTCGGGTGCCGCTTCGGGCTCCGGTGCGGGGCGCTTCTCGCCGCCGTAGGTCACCGTCACCATCGCGGAACGCAGAATACGATCCGCCATGCGGTAGCCCTTCTGGTATACGTCGTTGACGGTCTCGTCATACTGCGATGCGTCCTCGACGCGACCCACAGCCTGGTGCTCGAGCGGATCGAACGCCTCGCCCTTGGGGTTGATGGGCTCAACGCCCTCATGCGCAAACACATCGAGCAGCTTGGCATGAACCGCATCGACGCCGTCGACGAACTGCTTAAAGTCGCCGGAAAGCTCTTGGCTGCGGGCATGGTCGATCGCGCGCTCGATATCGTCGACCACCGGCAACAGCGCGGTGACGAGCTTCTCGGTCGCACGCTCGCGCTCGGCGATGCGCTCGGTGGCGGTGCGGCGGCGGAAGTTCTCCCAGTCGGCCTGCAGACGGGCGGTGCGCTCGGTGGCGTCCCTTGCCTTGTCCTCGGCGGCCTTCTGAGCCTCTGCCGCAGCATCGAGCTCGTTGCGCACGTCGGCAAGCTCTTTCTGAGCCTGCTCGAACTTGAGCTTAAAGTCGTTGTCGGCGGCTTCCTCACCGGCGCGGATAGCGGCTTCCACCATCTCGTCCTCGGTCATCGTCGCCTCCTTGTTGGAATCCTCTACTTGGTTCTCGGCAGCCTCGGCGGCCGGGGCCTCGTTGGCCTCGATATCGTCTGCGGCCTCTACGGGAATCTTCACGTCCTTCTCCTCAGAGTCAACGGGGGCGGCGCCAGCGGCGGCCGCCTCCGTGCGAGCTTTACAGGCGGACATGATTACTTGTCCTCGTCGTCCACAACCTCGTAGTCGGCGTCGACAACGTCATCGTCGGCAGGCTGGGCACCGGCGGCACCGTCGGTCTGCTGCTGAGCGTCGGCGTAGACAACCTGGGCCAGCTCGTAGGCCACAGACTGCAGGGACTCGCCGGCAGCCTTGATGGCCTCGACGTCAGAGCCCTCGAGCGCCTTCTTGGCGTCGGCGATAGCGGCCTCGGCCTTGGACTTCACGTCGGCGGAAACCTTGTCGCCCAGCTCGTTGAGGGTCTGCTCGGTGGAGTAGCACAGGCTGTCGGTCTGGTTGCGGACCTCGACCTCTTCCTTCTGCTTCTTGTCCTCCTCGGCATGAGCCTCGGCGTCCTTGACCATACGATCGACTTCGTCGTCGGACAGAGCGGTGGAGCCGGAAATTGTGATCTGCTGCTCCTTGCCGGTGCCCTTGTCCTTAGCGGAGACCTTGACGATGCCGTTGGCGTCGATGTCGAAGGTGACCTCGATCTGCGGCACGCCGCGGCGGGCAGCCGGGATACCGGTCAGCTGGAACTTACCGAGCGACTTGTTGTCGCGGGCAAGCTCGCGCTCGCCCTGGAGCACGTTGATCTCGACGCTGGTCTGGTTGTCGGCAGCGGTGGAGTAGACCTCGGTCTTGGAGGTCGGGATCGTGGTGTTGCGGTCGATCATCTTGGTCATGATGCCGCCCATGGTCTCGACGCCCAGCGACAGCGGGGTAACGTCGAGCAGCAGGATGCCCTCGACGTCGCCGGTGAGCACGCCGCCCTGGACGGCAGCGCCGTCGGCAACGACCTCGTCGGGGTTCACGGACATGTTGGGCTGCTTGCCGGTCATAGTCTTGACGAGCTCCTGGACGGCGGGCATACGGGTGGAGCCGCCGACGAGGATGACCTCGGTCAGATCGGAGAGCTTAAGCTTGGCGTCGCGCAGGGCGTTGGTGACAGGCTGCTTGCAGCGCTCGAGCAGGTCGCGGGTGATCTTCTCGAACTCGGCGCGGGTCAGCGTGTAGTTGAGGTGCAGCGGGCCGGACTGGTTCATGGTAATGAACGGCAGGTTGATGGTGGTCTGCTGGGCGGCGGAGAGCTCCTTCTTGGCGTTCTCGGCGGCCTCCTTCAGACGCTGCAGGGCCATGGGGTCCTGACGCAGGTCGACACCGTTCTCCTGCTGGAACTTATCGGCCATCCAGTCGATGACGCGCTGATCCCAGTCGTCGCCGCCCAGGTGGTTGTCGCCCGAGGTGGACAGAACCTCAAACACGCCGTCGGCGAGGTCGAGGATGGAGACGTCGAAGGTGCCACCGCCCAGGTCGAAGACCAGGATGCGCTGGTCGGTGCCCTGCTTGTCCAGGCCATAGGCCAGAGCAGCAGCGGTCGGCTCGTTGACGATACGCTTGACGTTGAGGCCGGCGATCTTACCGGCATCCTTGGTGGCCTGACGCTGGGCGTCGTTGAAGTAGGCCGGGACGGTAATGACGGCGTCGGTGACGGTCTCGCCCAGATACTTCTCGGCGTCGGCCTTCATCTTGGCGAGCACCATGGCGCTCACCTGCTCGGCGGTGTAGTCCTTGCCCTCGATGTCGACGACGGCACGGCCACCCTGGCCCTCCTTGACCTCATACGGCACGGTCTTGATCTCGGAGGTGCACTCGGAGTACTTGCGGCCCATGAAGCGCTTGAT
>URNU01000228.1 GCA_900549275.1 uncultured Collinsella sp.
CTCCCGCCGACCGCGGCGCGGAAGTTCCCGAAATCGACCTGGCAGGTGCCGGGCGCCCACTCGAGCTCGAGGTACCCCTCTCCGCCCGCCGCCGCCCGGGCGAGCCTGAGCTCGCGGACGAACCTCTGCACGGTGGAGTACGAGCCGCCGTAGCCGCGCTCGGCGACGAGCCTGTCGTAGATCCGCCTGGCCGTGTGGCGCTGCTTCCTCGGGGCCCCGAGGTCGGCCTCGAGAACGCCCGCGACCCATTCCTCGTTGCCCTCGAGCGCGGGCCTGCCCCTCCTCCGGGGCATCGGCGCGGCGGGCGACATGTCCTCCATGTCGGCGTACTTCGCCACGGTGTTCCGGCTCACGTGGAGCATTCGGGCGATCTCGGACCTCGAGCGCCCGGCGGCATCCATCGACCGTATATCATTCACTGTGTCCAGGGGCACGGTCATCTCCTCCATCCTTCCCGGGCGGGCTCGCCAAAGTAACCGCCCGGGGAAACCATACGGCGAGGGCCGCGCCCCCGGTCCCCGGGGCGCGGCCCTCTTGCTTAAACTGCTCAATTTTTCGTGCTCACGGTGCTTATTTCCCAGTGATCACTCGGACCACTTCTTAGTGAACATCAACAAGCTGCGGCGCTGTTGCGCCTGCTGCCTGCGGGAACTTTGGGGTTGAGGCGGTAACTTTGGCGCGCCTGTGTTTGTTGCTTGTGAGGGCTTAGGGGTTGATGCGAATCGAAGGTGAATGGTTTTCCGGGAAGTGAACGACCTATTTTGGACCCTTGAAGCATCGGCATATTTTGGCCGCCATTTCCTGCGGTTTTATCGCATGAATCCTGCTGTTTTGCAATTAAAAAATGCGGATGCTTCGGGGCCCTAGTTTTACTCGTCCACTTCTCGGAAAACCATTCACCTTCGTTTTTGCCGGACATCGTTTTGGGCGTTGCGACTCGGTATCGGCCGATATTGAGAGGGAAAACGCCCTCTCTTGGACAATCGAGTCTGTCCGGACGCATCTGCGGGAGTTGTCTGCACAATTCGCGGTATTATGGAGCGGAGTTTTGAAAGGAGCCGCTGGTGGTCACGACGACGTTTGCTTCGCCTTTGGGCGAAATCTTGCTTGCCGCTGATGGCCGCGGTCTGACGGGGCTTTGGTTTGAGGGGCAGGAGCACTTTGGCTCCACGCTTCTCAAAGAAGATGCGGAGTACGTTGAAGGTGCCGATGCGGTTTCTGGTGCTGGCGGCATGTCGTCGGTGAGTCCCGCAAATGGTGTAGCCTCTTCGGTGCTTGAACGTTCCTGGGCTTGGCTGAATGCTTATTTTGCAGGGCAGGAACCTCGGTTTACGCCGCCGTTACATATGATCGGCACGGCGTTTCAGCGTGAAGTTTGGTACGAGCTGCTTTCCATTCCGCGTGGCGAGGTTGCCACGTATGGCGAGATCGCCCGGCGTGTTGCGGCTCGACATCGTGTACCGGGAAACGAGGCGCCCGTTGTGTCTCCTCGTGCGGTGGGGGCTGCGGTCGCTCGCAATCCTGTTTCGATTATCGTGCCGTGCCATCGCGTGCTGGCGGCCGACGGATCGCTCAACGGATATGCCGGCGGCCTTGACCGCAAGGAATGGCTGCTTCGGCTTGAGGGCGCGTACGAGGAGTAACGCTCGAGTACTTTGCCTGTAGTAGCCGACTTCGACCAAAGCTCGCTCGAGTTCGCTTTGATCAAAGCACTTAAGACCCTTGTTTTCTGTCAATAGTGCTATCTGTTCGTTGATGGATATCCACGACTTCTGGTATTTCATTTAAGCCTCTTGATATAAAAAGAGCTGGAGTTGCGCATCGTTGAGAGGCTTTCCAGCTTTAGAGACATAAAATTATAAGATACGATGACCTGCGTCAAGGAAGCTGCCAGATGACCTTGGAGCGGCTGATTGCCTGGCCTAAAACCTGATGCGCGGGATGACGCTCCACGCTATTCAGCGCGCTTGATGGGATGACGAACCACAGTCTTAAGTTTCTCCGGTGCACATTTGCGTGGATCGGAGAGATAGATTTCGTGATGTAAACGGGTGTCTGAGAAGTCGGGGACATAGCCCTGCTCGGCCGTATATTCATGCATAGCGTCTACGGTTGCCGACTCGCTGTCATAGGGTCCGGTGTGCATGCATTGAACGCAGAGACCCTCGTCAACTTTAAGCAGCTCGACGGCGGAAAAGTCCAGTTTCTTTTTGGCCGTGGCTTCCGCGACTGCCCAGTCTAAGTCATCTCGGGTGACGAAATCGGGCAGGCGGAGGCACGAGATAAAATTGAAATCGTCCTTGCGTACATAATCGATGTCGCCGCTCGGGGAGTCTTGCCACCAGAAACCCTCGAGCGGCGGTACCACAAAGTCGAAATAGCCCTCGATACTCCTTGAGCCTTTCTTCGACATCTTGACGGTATAGGCGATGCCGTAAAGCAGCGGCAGGGCGTTTTGATACTCGCCACCTTCGGTATTTGGGTCGCCCTTGCCGCGAACGGCAACGTAGCTCATAGGCGGGACAGTTACGATACTCGGCTTGCTTGCAGGTTTGTAGAGCTCCTTGCATTCCTTCTTAAAGTCGAACGCCATGTTGGCCGCCTTTCTGCGTATTGGCCTGCTTAGATAGCGGAATCATATCATAGAAACGAACAGCTGTTCGAATGATTTGGCTGACAGATAGAGATGCGTGCGTTGTGTTTGGCGGTCGGCCTGACCCCGTCGATGATGTCTCTGCCTTCCCGGCGCCTCATCTATAGCTGCCGTTTCCCCATATAAAACCTGCCAAAATAAACCTGTCCCTTTTTGGTCGGT
>URNU01000229.1 GCA_900549275.1 uncultured Collinsella sp.
TGAAGGTCACCACGCTTCAGGCCAACCTCGATCAGCTCATCCCCGGCCTTGCCGCCGTGTGCCTGACCCTGCTGGTCTGCAAGCTCCTCAAGAAGAAGGTCAGCCCGATCGTCATCATCCTGGCTCTCTTCGCCGTCGGCATCATCGGTCGCTTCTGCGGCTTCATGTAAGCACGCTTCGGCTTAAGACCGAGAGTTGCTAGGTAAGGGCTTTTGAGCCATTGAAACGGACCGCACCCGGTGGGTACACTGGATGCGGTCCGATTGTTTTTATTGGAGGGCGAGGCGCGTATGGCGCAATCTCAGAACAGCACGGTCGATCTGGCAACGCCGGCAACCTGCCTGATGGGGCTTACCAGCCACGGTAACGTGATGGTGGGCAATAAGGCGTTTGAGTACTATAACGAGCGCAATCCCGAGGATTATATTCAAATCCCGTGGGACGAGGTCGACTATATTGCCGCCGAGGTTTTGCGCGGCACCAAGAAGATCACGCGTTTTGCCATCTTCACCAAGGACAACGGTCACTTTACGTTTTCGACGCGTGACGACAAAGAGACGCTTCGCGCGGTCCGCAAGTACGTTGACGAGAATAAGCTCGTGCGTTCGCCCGACTTTATCGATGTGACGGCCAAGGGCGCCAAGAGCATCCCCTCCGTCATCAAAAACCTCTTCCACAAAGGCAACTAGCTCCTCATAAGTTGCGGTGAAATAGTTCCTAAATACGGCTTTAGATGCTTCAGACAGGAACTATTCCACCGCAACTTCGAAGTCTAGTCATGCGATGTATGGCAATGCAGTAAATCTGCTACACTAGTACAACATGCCTCCGTAGCTCAGGGGATAGAGCACCGCTCTCCTAAAGCGGGTGTCGACGGTTCGAATCCGCCCGGGGGCACCAGAGAAATATCGAGCCCGGTACCGCTATGGTGCCGGGCTCTTCTGGTCTAAAGGCCGGATTCGGGCCGTCGACACCCGCGTCACCAATTTCCCCGCGGGGGGAGTTTTCGAATCCGCCCGGGGGCACCAGAGAACTATTGAGCCCGGTACCACCACGGTACCGGGCTCTTTTGGTCTAAAGGCATGCCGTGGTTTTCGCTGTTTCAGATGAAAAAAGCGCCCGTTTGCCGGGGGAGCAAACGGGCGCCATTGAGCGAATGTGTTAGCGGCATCAGGCGCTGTGGGCAACGTCTTGATGACTAGTTGGTTGTGCCGGAATCGTTGCCTGAATCAGTGCCAGAGCCAGAAATCGAAACCGTCAGCGTGATCGTGCTGTCGGTGGACTGCTTGCCAGTGGGGGAGACGCCCGTAACGGTGGCGTTTTCGTTGCCGCTCACGGGGTTGCCATTCTGATCGCAGTATGCGATGTTGTAGAACCCAGCGTTGTTGAGCGCGGTAACGGCGGCGGAGATGCTCTTGCCGTACAGGTTGCCCGGAACGCTGGCCTTGCCGGACTTCTTGGCGATGACGACGGTGATCGTGGCGCCGGGCTTCTGCTTACCGCTGGGGTTCCAGCTAATGACGGTGCCCTCGGTGACGGAATCGTTCTCCTGGTAGCTCACGTTGACGCCAAAACCTGCCATGTCGAGGGCATTGCGTGCCTGGGCCTCGGTCATGTCGGTCAGATCGGGGACGGAGGTGGTGTCAGGACCGCTGGAGACCTTATACGAGATGGTCGTGCCCTTCTCGACTTCTTTGCCAGCATCAGTGCCCTGCTCAAAGACCTGACCTTCTTCGGCCTCGTTGGCCTCCTCGGTTGCTTCGCCCTTGAGTCCCACGCTTGCCAGCGCGGCCTCGGCCTGGTCTTTGGTCAGGCCGACGAGCTGCGGAACCTCAACTTTCTCGGCGGGCTTGGGACCCTTGGAGATCACCAGGTTCACCTTGGTGCCCTTGGGCTTCTTAGTGTTGCCGTTGGGGGTCTGCTCGGCAACTTTGCCCTCATCGACATCGTCGTTGTAGCTTTGGTCGACGGTTCCGACCTCAAGGCCGGCCTCTTTGATCTGCTCGATAGCGGTCTGCTGGTCCTTGTTAAGCACATCGGGCACCGTAACCTGCTCGCCCCCAAAGAGTCCGGTGGCGAAGGCCACCACAACGCCAATCACGGCAATTGCGGCGACTACGGCGGCGATGATCTTGTTTTTGTTGGACTTGGGCTGATCGACCTCGTAGGAGCCCGTGGAGCCCGAAGCGGCGCTGCGGGCGTTGTTCTGGCCGCTCACACCCGAGACGGGACGTACCATGGCGCGCGTCTGATCGGACAGCTCACGGGTCTTGGTGGCGCCCAGGTCGCCGGCGGCGCCAATGATGCGCGTGGGCTCGGAGACGTTGACGGCGCGGCCGGACAGGTAGTTGTTGAGCACCTGGCGCAGCTCGTCTGCCGTCTGGAAGCGGTTCGCCGGGTCCTTCTCCATGCACTTGAGGATAATGCGCTCCAGATCGGCATCGACGCCGGAGTTGATCTGGCTCGGCGGAACCGGCAGCTCGTTTACCTGCTTGAGCGCAACCGAGATGGCGTCGTCGCCGTCAAAGGGGACGCGACCGGTGGCGCATTCGTACATCACGACGCCCAGGGAGTAGATATCCGAGGTGGGACCAAGGTCCTGGCCGCGCGTTTGCTCGGGGCTTACATAGTGGGCGGTGCCCAGTACATTGTTGTCCTGCGTGAGGTGGCTGTTCTTTGCGCGCGCGATGCCAAAGTCCATGACCTTGATGTTGCCGTCGGGCAGCACCATGATGTTTTGCGGCTTAATGTCGCGGTGGATGATCTCGTGCTTGTGGGCGACCGAAAGCGCGGAGCTGAT
>URNU01000230.1 GCA_900549275.1 uncultured Collinsella sp.
TCGGTGGAGGTGACCTCGGCGATCAGGATCTTGGTCTTGGCGGGAACCTCGATGCCGGCGAGCTCGGCGATCTTGGCGGCAGCCATGCCGGGGATGCGGTGATCGAGGGCGCCGTTCTTGAACATGGCGGCACGCAGGGCCTCCATCTCGGCACCCTGCTTGACGAAGTAGCAGCCGCGCTTCTGGAACTCGGCCTTGACCTGGTCATAGATGGTGTCGATGACGGTCACGGACTGCTCGGAAGCGCAGATCATGCCGTTGTCGAAGGTTTTGGAGTGGATGATGGAGTTGACAGCGAGCAGTACGTCGGCGGTGTCGTCGATGACGACCGGGGTGTTACCGGCGCCAACGCCCAGGGCGGGCTTGCCCGAGGAGTAAGCGGCCTTGACCATGCCCGGGCCACCGGTGGCGAGGATGATGTCGACGTCGCGCATGACCATGTTGGTCAGCTCGATGGAGGGGACATCGACCCAGCCGATGATGCCCTCGGGGGCGCCGGCCTTGACGGCGGCGTCAAGCACGAGCTTGGCGGCGGCGATGGTGCACTTTGCGGCAGCCGGGTGCGGGGAGATGATGATGGCGTTGCGGGTCTTCAGGCAGATCAGCGTCTTGAAGATCGCGGTGGAGGTGGGGTTGGTCGTCGGGATGACGGCGCCCACGATGCCGATGGGCTCGGCGATCTTGGTGATGCCATAAGCCTCGTCGCGCTCCAGAACGCCACAGGTCTTGGTGTTCTTGTAAGCGTTGTAGATGTACTCTGCGGCGTAGTGGTTCTTGATGACCTTGTCCTCAAGAACGCCGCGGCCGGTCTCCTCGATGGCCATCTTCGCCAACGGGATACGAGCCTTGTTGGCGGCCATGGCGGCCTCATAGAAGATCTTGTCGACCTGCTCCTGCGTGTACGTAGCAAAAAGCGCCTGGGCCTCTCGCATCTGAGCGAGCTTGGCCTCAAGCGCCTCTACGTTGTCCACAATTGCGGGAGTAGTGTTTTCCGGTGACTTTTTCACCATTTGTGTCTCCTTGCGATCGGAGATTTACCCTACGCCTTGCATGATAGCAAGAAATGATTCGGCGAACGGTAAGATTCCCGTAAAAGGCACACTAAAACGCTTCAACTAAATGAATCGTTTCAACTATAACTTGCCTCCCTGCATCGCCCCGCTTATTGGGGACAGACTTACATGAGTGCTTTCACTCATGTAAGTCTGTCCCCAATAAGTACAAAAAGGCGCCCTCCGTAGGGGAGGGCGCCTTTGGTAAGTTCTATGTGAACGCGAGGTCTTTGACCCGGAGAGTCCGAGGTACTTGTTGGTAAGACCTTATTTAGGAGCGCGCAACCTTGCCGGACTTGAGGCAGGTGGAGCAAACGTTCATCTTGCGACGGTGGCCATCGACGACGACGTAGACGCGCTGGATGTTGGGGCGGAACTTACGGTTGGTGACGCGGTGAGAGTGGCTGATGGAGCGACCGGCAACGGGGTGCTTACCGCAAACTTCGCAAACTTTGGACATAACTGACCCTCCTTGGGCGACAAACGAACATGTCGCGTTAACAAACAAGCCTGAACTATAGCACAGAAGCAGCTCCCTGTGCGTAATCTACACAGAGATATTCCTCTTTTGGCGATAGTGCTCACGCCACGGCCCTGGACGTAGATCCGATTTGCGTGCAGCAGAGGGGATTATGCCAGCTCGTGCGTGCGTTTTCAAGCTCGTCCCACAAATATATATAGGTTTATTGAGCATTGGGCTCCGTTTACGGATTGCTCTGTATTTATGCTCGCAATTAAGTTCGAGGTTGGCTACACTATCCCTTGACCATTAAAGGGGTACGAGATACCCACATGGAATTACATAGCTGCCAAAGAGCAGTCCTTCCTGTGGGTGTCTGGTCCGCTTTGAGCGGTCGGGCATCTATTTTTTTGACTGTGTCAGCAGTCAAGACATGTGAGGAAGGAGATCGATGGGCACGACTTCCCCCAAGGCGGTCATCATGGACGAGACCGCCGTCAATCGAGCGATGACCCGCATCGCGCACGAGATTCTCGAGCGCAACGAGGGCTGTGAAGACCTCGCTCTGGTCGGCATCGTCACGCGCGGCGACCTTCTGGCAAAGAAACTTGCCGAGGAGATCAAGGAGATCGAGGGCGTCGACGTTCCGCTCGGCAGCCTCGACATCAGCTTCTACCGCGATGACTACGCTACCAATTTCTCTCCCGCGATCCACGCCACCAATATTCCCTTTAGCGTCGACGGCAAGCGCGTCGTGCTGGTGGACGACATCCTGTATACGGGCCGTACCATTCGCGCCGCTCTCGACGCTGTCATGGACCTGGGCCGTCCGAGCCGCATTGAGCTGGCAGTCCTCGTTGACCGCGGCCACCGCGAGCTCCCCATCTCGCCGGACTTTGTCGGCAAGAACGTTCCCTCGTCGCATGAGGAGAACGTGCACCTATATATGAAGGAAGTCGACGGCCACACCGCTGTCGAGATTAACGACGTCGCGCCGGGTTCCCACGTGGGCTCCGCGCCGCTGGGAGGTGAGTAGTACCGTGGCGTTCAACCATAAGCACCTGATCGACATTACCGAGTACTCCGAAGAGGACATCAAGCTCATCCTCGAGACCGCCAAGGCGTTCTCTGAGGTCAATGAGCGTGCGATCAAGAAGGTCCCCACGCTCAAGGGCAAGACCATCGTCAATATGTTCAACGAGCCCTCGACGCGCACCCGCAGCTCCTTCGAGCTCGCCGAGAAGCGTCTTTCGGCCGACAGCCTTAACTTTGGCGGCTCCTCGACCTC
>URNU01000231.1 GCA_900549275.1 uncultured Collinsella sp.
CCGGTACGGCTCAATCGTATAACCGTGCAACGGAAAAGAGCCGCCCTTTCGGACGACTCAAACTGTAATGGGGCTTTTTTGACTGGTATGATTGGTGCGACCATTCGAACCAGCTAAAAGAGCCCCGTCCCAAATTGACTACCGAGAGGATCTGCCATGGAGCGCATCGCGAGTTTTTCCGTTGACCATCTGCTGCTTGAGCCCGGCGTGTATGTGAGCCGCATCGACCGCGATCCGGCGACCGGTGCTGCCGTCACCACGTTTGACCTGCGCCTGACCACGCCCAACAAGGAGCCGGTCATGAACACCGCCGAGTGCCACACCATTGAGCACCTGGGCGCGACGTTCCTTCGCAATCATGCCGAGCGGTCGAGCCGAATTGTCTACTTTGGCCCCATGGGCTGCCGTACGGGCTTTTACCTCGTCGTGTTTGGCGAGGTGGCGAGCGAGGAGATTCTGCCGCTCGTGCGTGAACTGTTCGAGTTTGTCGCCGGCTTTGAGGGCGATGTCCCCGGAGCCGCTCCCGAGGAGTGCGGAAACTACCTGGACCAGAACCTTCCCATGGCCAACTGGCTCGCGCGCCGTTACCTCGACCGCGACCTGGCCGATATCGACGAGAAGCACCTACACTATCAGCAGGCGTAAGGCCCTCGCAGGAATAGCGTTTGTACTTGAAGCGTTCCCGCTCTTGCGGGGGCGCTTTTTCATACCGAGCGCTCAAATCAGAACGAGATTGTTCTAGAATGTTTGTATAGTCACATTTACGAACAGGAGTGAACATGCATATCTACTCTGTCAACGATCCCGAGTTCAAATCCTATGGCAACGTTTGGGATGACGTCCCGTCCGAGCTCACGTCGTCCATGCTCGAGGCGCTCTCCGCTACGCCCATCCCCGAGGGCAGTAAGTACGTGGCCTCCGCGCCCGAGCTCGAGCAGGTTGAGGGTGCCGACACGCTCGGCTTTCTCATGTTTGGTGGTCGTCCCTTCCAGTTGGGCTGGTGCAACGGCCACAATACACGACTCAACTGCCTGGAGTACCACCGCGCGAGCGAGTTCAACCTGGGCGCCCGCGACTTTATCCTGCTTGTGGCGCATCGCTGGGAGATCGAGGACGGCAAGCTCGATACCGCGTGTGTCAAGGCGTTCCGCGTGCCGGCGGGCAAGGTCGTCGAGGTTTTCAACACCACGCTCCACTATACGCCCTGCATGGTCGACGACGGCGGCTTCCAGGTGATGGTGGCGCTGCCTGCAGGTACCAATGGCCCGCGTCCTGAGGCTGCGGCCGACATGCCCGCGGCCGGCGACAGCTACTGCTACTGGAAGGCCGACAAGTGGGTTCTCTGCCATGCTGACAGCCCCAAGGCAGCCGAAGGCGGCTACGTAGGTCTCATCGGCAAAAACCTCGACATCGCCTGCGACTAGAATCTTCTGTCTCAATCCGTAACATCTAGCGGGCTAAATCGTCTCTACCTGTTACAGATCGAGACAAACCGTAGGGGGCCGCCCGAAAATCTTGATCTGTAACACCAGGCCCGGTTTTGGCGGCCTAGCTGTTACAGATCGAGACAAACCGGGCCCAAGCTGCCACAAAGGTGCCTATCCCCTTTGTGGCGGCTTGGGCAGGTGGGTATCAAAAAGTGTCAGACGGGGCGGCCGCCGGGCGCCTGCGCACGAAAAGAAGTATCGACCTGTGTCGTTGCCGTTGAGCAACGCGTTATTTGCAGGGATACTGGGCCTATGACAACAGCGTGCGAAAGGATTGATGCATGGCTTTCCGTAATGACTTCCTGTGGGGCGGCGCGACGGCTGCCAACCAGTGCGAGGGCGCCTACAACGTGGACGGCCGCGGCCTTGCCAACGTGGACGTGGCTCCGCATGGCCCCGAGCGCTATGCGGTGGTCTCCGGCCAGCGTAAAATGCTCGACTTCGAGGGCGGCTATTACTATCCCGCGCAGACCGGCATCGATTTCTATCACCACTACAAAGAGGACATCGCTCTCTTTGCCGAGATGGGCTTTAAGACCTTCCGCATGAGCCTGGCGTGGACCCGCATCTTCCCCAACGGTGACGAGACCGAGCCCAACGAGGCCGGGCTGGCCTTCTACGAGGACGTATTCCGCGAGTGTCAGGCGCACGGCATCGAGCCGCTCGTGACCATCACGCACTTCGACTGCCCGATTCATCTCATCAAGGAGTATGGCGGTTGGCGCAACCGAAAGCTCATCGACTTCTACAAGAACCTCGCGACCACGATCTTCACCCGCTACAAGGGCCTGGTGAAGTACTGGCTTACCTTTAACGAGATCAATATGATCCTGCACCTGCCGTTTATGGGTGCCGGCCTGGTCTTTGAGGAGGGCGAGAACAAGGAGGCCGTCGAGTACCTGGCCGCCCACAACGAGCTCGTCGCCAGCGCTTGGGCAACCAAGATCGCCCACGAGATCGACCCCGAGATCAAGATCGGCTGCATGCTTGCCGCAGGTAGCTACTACCCCTACAGCTGCCGTCCGGGCGATGTGCGCCAGGCGCAGCTCGACAACCAGGACAACTACTTCTTCGTCGACGTCCAGAGCCGCGGCTACTACCCGGCCTATGCCGTCAAGAAGCTCGAGCGCTTGGGTATCGATGTGGGCATGACGGACGAGGACCGCGAGATCCTGGCCGCCAACACCGTCGACTTCATCAGCTTTAGCTACTACAGCACCCGCTGCTCTGCCGGTGCCGATAACCCCGATGTCGAGCGCACCCAGGGCAACGCCTTCGCCGGCGCCAAGAACCCCTACCTGCAGGAGAGC
>URNU01000232.1 GCA_900549275.1 uncultured Collinsella sp.
GCTCGTCCTCAAACATATCCATTTGTCTCCTACTGTCTGCACTTGGAGCGTTGCCCTGAGGCTGCCCCACGTCATCGCGCATGTTGCGCTCGAGTTCCCCCATCGGGGTCCCCCTTCCCTCCAGAGCCCTATGCACACCGGCGGCAAAAGCTGCAGCCGCATGCAAGATGGGAGGCGATCCGACTTAACCTTACCAACTCGGGCACGTCGTCCGATCTGCGACGCGAACATCCCGGGCCAAGAGGAATTACGGTTACTGGTACAGCCGGGGACTTACACCCCGATTCTCCCAAACGCGCAGGAAAACTGCGCATTCGTGCGTCTCCGCACCACCATCTAGGCCATCGATTATTATCGTCAATATGGTAACACGCAAAAGGGCCCCGCACACAAGCGAAGCCCAAGGTAAAAGCTATGGTTTGCGATAGGAAGGACTGTCGTCGGACCTTGCAAGAACAGCCCGTTTCAAAACTATGCCGGATTACGGGGCTGATTCAGCACTTCGCAACCATATCTGCCATTTTCGAAAACCAACGACTCATCTACCTGCGGTTTTAAAAGCACGGATTCCGGCATGGTCGAGGTTCGGCACTCCAGCCCCGTAATCCGGCATAGTTTTGTTCGGACCAGCCCACGCCGGCGCGACGCAAGGCAAAATGATCCGTTTTCCTCCGTCCCCCAGGGGTCATTAACGCTTGCCGCCGTGACTGTTGCGCCAGATCTCGCGGCCCAGCATCAGCGCCAGCACCAGCGCACTCACGTAGCCCATAAAGCCAATGACCGGGATACCGAACACAACCGGCTCGATGCGCGCGTAGTACACCACCGACGAGCCGATAAACAGACCGGCGATTACAATTGCCATCGACATGCGGTCGATAATTCCACCCAGCTGTCGCAGCGCCTTATCGCTGCTCATGATCTGCGTGTTCACCTTAAGCTGGCCGCGCGTGAGCATGCGCGACGCCAAGCCCAGATACTCGGCCGCCTCGAGCGAGCCTTTTGCCGCGCGATAGCTGCTCGCGGCAAGATCGCGCCCCATTTCGCGGACGCGCGCATAGGTGCTCTTCTCGTTTTTGATGTGCGTCTGGATGATCTGAATCATGTTGACGTTGGGCATGTACTCGGTCAGCAGGCCCTCGAGCGTCACCATGCCGCGGGCGAACATCGTCACCACGCTCGGCAGCTCAACGTCATTCTTACGCGCGAGGTTTAACAACGAGGTCAAAAACTCGCCGATATCAAGATCCTTAAGGTCGAGACCCGCAAAGTCGGCGACGATAAAGTCCAAGTCGGACAAAAAGGCCGAATGGTCGAGCTCGGCCGAATCGCCGCGCGTCACGGCAAAGCGCATGAGCGAATCCTTGAGCTTGGGCACGTCGCCCTCGGCCACGGCGAAAATCATGTCCTTGACGATACCGCGGTCGTGGCTCGACATGCGCCCAACCATGCCCAGGTCGATAAAGTAGACAATGCCGTCCTTGAGGATGATGTTTCCCGCATGCGGGTCGGCATGGAAAAAGCCGTCGTCGAGCACCTGCGTCGAGTAGTCCTCGACGATCGAGGCGCCAATCTTTTCCAAGTCATAACCCTCGGCTGCCAGTCGTTTGGGATCGGCAATCGAGATGCCGTCAATGTAGTCCATGACCACAACATGCTCGGTGCAAAGGTCCAGGTAGGACTTGGGGCACGACACGCCATGCACGCTTTTGTGAAAGTCATAGAAATCGTTGAGGTTTTTGGCCTCGGCCAAAAAGTTGGTCTCCTCGCGAAACGAGGTCCACAGCTCTTCGACCACGCCGTGCAGGTCAACGAACTGATCGGTGTTGACGAACTTGGAAACGATGCGCACCACCGAACGGATGATGTCGATGTCCTGCGCCATCACCTGCTGCGCACCGGGGCGCTGCACCTTAACGGCCACGTCCTCGCCCGTCACCAGGCGGGCACGGTGTACCTGCGCGAGCGACGCGCTACCGAGCGGATTGGGGTCGATCGCGTCGAACATCTGCCCCAAGCGCTGGCCGTATTCCTCTTCCAGACAGCGGAGCACTACCTCATACGGCACCGGCTCCACGTCGGAGCGCAGGCGACGCAGCTCGTCGCAAAACCGCTGCGGCAAAATCTCGGAGCGGTTAGCCAGAATCTGCCCCATCTTGACGAACATGGGGCCAAGCTCTTCGAGCAGACGGCGCAGGCGAACCGGCGTGAGGTTATCCCATACGCGGTACTTTTTGATCAGGCGAACGATCTGCCCAATGCGCTCACGACGACCTGCCGGCGTGAGCTGGTATTCCTCATCCGGCGCCATCGCGTCGGGCTCCTCGGGGACCATATCGACAGCGCGCGGCTTCTTGCGAGCGCCCGAGACGGCGGCCTCGACCTCATCGACAACCGCCGTCTCGTCACCCAAGGGATCTAGATTGTTGTAATCGGTGGTGGAATCTGCCATCTGCGCTGCTACTCGGCCTCTTCGGTGTCCTCTGCATCATCGGGCTCAACGGACTCGACGGGCACCGAGGTCACGTTGTCCTCGACCGAATCGACGATGTCGCGTACATGGGCCAGGAAGGCCGTGCGCTCGGGGGCGGTCATAACGCGGACGCGGGCCAGGATGAGCTCGTCGAGCACGCGCTGCGCCGCAGTCTCACCCTGCATGCCCAGGCGCTCGGTCAGGTCGGAGATGGTGCCACCAGCCTGCTCGAACATGTCGGACACGCTGCGGGCGATATCGGGGGTGCCGGCGTCCTTGCGGACCTGCTCGCCCTTGGTATTGAGGTCGTCGAG
>URNU01000233.1 GCA_900549275.1 uncultured Collinsella sp.
TGGACCTCTTTATTATCGAGACCATGACCGACCTTGCCGAGATCAAGGCGGCCGTCCTCGCCTGCCGCGAGAACTCCGACCTGCCCGTCTTTGCCACTATGACCTTTGAGGAAGACGGCCGCACCTTCTTGGGCACGAGCCCCGAGGTCGCCGCCATCACCCTCGACGCCATCGGCGCCGACGTCCTGGGCATCAACTGCAGCCAGGGCCCGGCCGAGCTCCGAGGACTCGCCGCGCGTATGCTCACCGTCACCGACAAGCCCGTTATGGTGCAGGCCAATGCGGGACTGCCCCGCGTGGACGATGACGGCAATACCGTCTTTGATATCCAGGCACCCGAGTACGCCGAGGCCGTCGCCGGCATGATCGAGGACGGCGTGAGCGTCGTGGGCGGTTGCTGCGGCACCACGCCGGCGCACATGGCGGCCTTGCGCACGCTTATCGACAACCACACGCCCAGCCCGCGCCACCGCAAGCCCAGCATGTCGGTCACGAGCGCCCAAACGGTCGTGGACCTCCCCTGTGACGGCCACAAGATCGCCGTCATCGGCGAGCGCATCAATCCCACCGGCAAAAAGCGCCTGCAGCAGGCTCTGCGCGACGGCGACCTAGACTACGTCGTGAGCCAGGGCATCAGCCAGCAGGAACAGGGCGCCGACATCCTGGACGTCAACGTAGGCCTGCCCGAGATCGACGAGGTCAAGATCATCCAGCAGGCGACCGAGCAGCTCCAGGGCTCCACGCTGCTGCCGCTGCAGATCGACTCCACCGACCCCGCAGCCGTCGAGGCAGCCGTGCGCCGCTACGCCGGCAAGCCCATCATCAACTCGGTCAATGGCAAACAGCAGATCATGGATGAGATCTTTCCGCTGGTCGCCCACTACGGCACCAACGTCGTCGGCCTCACGCTCGACGAAGGCGGCATTCCCGATACCGCCGAGGCTCGCTTCGCCATCGCCGAGCGCATCGTGGCCGAGGCTGCCCGTTACGGCATCGGGCCGGACCGCATCCTCATCGACTGCCTGGTCATGACCGCCTCGACCAACCAGCGCCAGGCCGAGCAGATCCTGCGTGCCATGTCCCTGTGCAAGGAGCGCCTGGGCGTCAAATGCGCGCTCGGCGTATCGAACATCAGCTTTGGCCTGCCTGCCCGCCCGCTGCTGGGCTCGGTCTTTTTGGCTGCCGCTTTTGGCGCAGGTCTCGATGCCCCCATCATGAACCCGGGCTCCAAGCGCTTTATGGATACCGTCTACAGCTATCGCGTCCTGAGCGTTGAGGATGAGGGCTCGACCGGATACATCGAGCGCTACGCCGGCTGGACCGATCCGTACAAGATCGCCGCGAACCCGGCGGCGGCCCAGGCGGTATCGACCGACGCCGCGCCCGCTGCTGGCACCGCCGGCACCGACGGCAACGACGACCCGATTCGCCACATGGTCGTCTCGGGCCGCAAAGGTGAGATCGCGGCCGAGACCGAACGTCTGCTGGCCGACCATGACGCCATGGACCTCATCAACAACCACTTTATCCCCGCCCTCGACGAGGTTGGCGTCCTCTTTGACCAGGGCAAGTTCTTCTTGCCGCAGCTTATGGCCTCGGCCGAGGCCGCGCGCGTGGGCTTTGACACCATCAAGCGCCTGATGCCCGCCGGCGAGATTGCCGACAAGGGCAAAATCTGCGTGGCCACCGTCAAGGGCGACATCCACGACATCGGTAAGAACATCGTCAAGATGCTGCTCGATAACTACGGCTATACCGTCTTTGATCTGGGTCGCGACGTCGACCCGCAGGAGGTGCTCAAGACCGTACGGGAACGCGACATCAAGCTCGTCGGTCTCTCGGCGCTTATGACCACCACGGTCGTCGCTATGGAGGAGACCATCAAGTTGCTCCATGCCGAGGTTCCGGGCGTCAAGATCATCGTAGGCGGCGCCGTACTCACCCCCGAATACGCCAAGCAGATCGGCGCGGACTACTACGCCAAGGACGCCGCCGAAAGCGCTCGTATCGCCGAAGAGGTCTTTGGGCAGTAACACAACGGAAACAACCGAGCACCAAAACGTGCCGCATGCGCCACTTGACACGTGCGGCACGTTAGAATAGACAAGACTATGCTCGTTTTGGCAGATAGGAGTGCAAGGATGGCGATCACGCCCGCAGAAATCGCGGAAACCCGCGGCATGGTTGAGGAGCAGAACCTCGACATCAGGACCATCACCATGGGTGTTTCGCTCATGGGTTGCGGCGACGAGAACCTCGACCGCATGTGCACGAAGATCTACGACCACGTGACGCACACGGCTGAGCACTTGGTCGAGACCGCCGAGAACCTCGAGCGCGAGTACGGTATCCCCATTGTCAACAAGCGCGTTTCCGTCACCCCGGTGGCGCAGATCGCCGCATGCTGCAAGGATGAGGACCTCACCCCCATCGCGCACGCCCTCGACCGCGCGGCCGAGACGCTCGGCATCGATTACCTGGGCGGCTTCTCCGCACTCGTCCAGAAGGGCATCGGCGACGCCGACCGCCGCGTCATCCAGTCCATCCCCCAGGCGCTCGCTACCACCAGCCGCGTCTGCTCCAGCGTCAACGTCGCCAGCCTGCGTGCCGGCATCAACATGGACGCCGTGCTCATGGCCGCCCAGACCATCATCGATGCCGCCAAACTCACGGCCGACCAGGATTCCGTCGGCGCTTCCAAGTTTGTCTGCTTTGCCAACATGGTCGAGGACTCCCCGTTTATGGCGGGCGCCGTCCACGGCGGTGGCGAGGCCGACGCCGTCAT
>URNU01000234.1 GCA_900549275.1 uncultured Collinsella sp.
GCGCCGTCGGTGCCGCCGCGAATCGGCAGCACCTGGGGCTCGACGTCGCAGGCAAGGAAGGCGTCCTTGGCGACATCGATCAGCTCCGGGTAGTTGCGGACGATCTCGGCCATGTTGCGGTACTGGTGCTTAATCTCGACCGTTACGCACTTCTCGCCCAGTCGCTGGTTGAGCAGCGAGGCGGCGGCATTCATCAGCTCGAGTTTCTGCTGGAACTTGGCGGCATCGTGATCACGGACGATATAGCGTGCCGTGGCATGGTCGACCGTTGCCGAGACGCCCTCAAGGTGATAGAAGCCCTCGTAGCCCTCGGTGTATTCCGGGCGCTGCTCGTAGGGGAGCAGGGCGTTGAAGTCGCAGAACAGGTTGCCCGCGTTGACCATGCGGCCCTTGGCGTCGCCGGGGTGAATGGACTGGCCCTCAAAGCGAACAGTTGCCTCGGCGGCATTGAAGCACTCCCACTCAAGCTCGCCAACCGGACCGCCGTCTACCGTGTAGGCGTACTTGCAGCCGAAGGCCTCGATATCCAACAGCTCGGCACCATGACCGATTTCCTCGTCCGGGCAGAAGCAAATGCCGAGCGCGGGATGGGGCAGGGAGGGATCCTGCGCGATGCGTGCGACGAGCGCCATGATTTCGGCAACACCCGCCTTGTCGTCCGCGCCCAGCAGCGTTGTGCCATCGCTGCAGACCAGGTCCTCGCCCACCAGGTCGTTCAAGGCGGGAAGCTTGGCGGTGCTCATGGACACGGGCTTTCCGTCGACAATGCCGCAAACCAGGTCGCCGCCCTCGTAATGCACGATGTGCGGCGCTATGCCGGCGCCCGGCGCGACCTCGGTGGTATCGAGGTGCGCGATCAGGCCCAGGGCGGGCTTATTCTCGGAACCGGCGCTAGCGGGAATGTGCGCGCAGACATAGGCGTTTTCGGTTACATGGGCATCGGTTGCACCCAGCTCGCGCAGCTCCTCGGCAAGCACGTTGGCAAGGTCAAACTGAACGGCGCTCGAGGGTACCTGGTCGCAGTTTGCATCCTCGGACTGCGTGTTGATCTGGACGTAGCGCAAAAAGCGCTCGAGGACATCGGGGCTCGTGGTGGTGTTTTCCATAAAGACCGCTCCAATCTTGGTCGTCGTGTGCAACAAGAACTGTAGCACGGTATGCCACGGCATACCGCGACGCTTGGATGGGGTAGAATCAGCCATTGAATGCAGAAGGGACGGAAGATCATGGATACGACAAATAGCTCGCGCGAACTACATCTGACGGTGGCGAACGAAGACTACTTGGAGTGCATGGTTCGCATTGAAATCGAAGAGGGGGAAACCAACGGCGTGCGATCGGTCGACATCGCGCAGCGCCTTGGTGTCTCCAAGGCATCGGTCAATAAAGCGGTTTCGGCGCTCAAGGCATCCGAACTTGTCGAGCAATCGCACTACGGCAAGGTGGTCCTGACCGATCGCGGCCGCGAGGTTGGCACGGCTATCTGGTACCGTCATCGCCTCATCCGCACGTTTTTGGTTCAGGAGCTCGGTGTCGAATTTGAGCGAGCCGATTCCGAGGCCTGCATGATGGAGCATGCGCTATCCGAGGACACGATGAACCGCTGGCTCGCCTATCTCGAAAAGCAGGGAATCAGCGTCGAGGAATAGCGGGATATATATGGATACGAGTTATTACAACCGCTTTGGTGCCGAGGAACTTACGCGCCGCTTGTCGAGCGAGACCTTGTTGGCGCAGGGCCCCATGGGCAGTGTTCTGTTGAGTGAGTACGATGCCGCCGACATTCCACCGGCGTTTTGGAATCTGGCAGAGCCGCAGACCGTTTCTCGTATCCATCGCTTGTATGTCGCCGCCGGCGCGCAGGTGCTCATTACCAACACCTTTCAGGCATCAAGCTATGCCCTCAAGCACGACCAGATTTCGCCGTCCGTGGCGGAGGTCAATCGCGGGGCCGTCGACGATGCCCGCCAGGCGCACCCTCAGCTGCTGCTGGGCTCGATGGGCCCGATCGGTATTGAGTGGTTTGCCGAGGACTCTGCCGAGTATCGTGAAATCCGAGGCATTGCGCGCGAACAAGCGCACGCCTTGCTCAATGCCGGTGTTGACGGTCTGCTGATTGAGACGGTGACGTCTATCCGTAATTTGCAGCCCATGCTTGCCGGCGCCCGAGATGCCGCCGACGGCATGCCTGTCCTGGTGAGTTTTGTCGTTGACGATAAAGGCGACCTGTTGGGCGATGGCCTCAACATCGAGGCAGCCGTTTTGTACGCCGAAAAACACGGCGCAAACTCGGTTGGTGTTAATTGCTGTTCGCTTGCGGCCGCGAACGCGGCGGTGCCCAGGATGGTCGCATCGGCGACTACTCCCGTCACGGTGCGTCCCAACGTGGGCGATCCGGTCCAGACTCAGGATGGCCCCGTATGGCACGAGAGCCCCGAAGCTTTCGCGCGCGCATGCATCGAATGGAAACATGCCGGTGCCGCAATGGTGGGCAGTTGCTGTGGAACCACGGCAATCACTACGGCAGCGGTGGCCGAGGCGCTCGATATATAAAGGGCAAAACCGCTCCATACGGGTCGGTTTTTTTATTGCTTGCATGTCCTCGGCAGCATTTGCCCAAATGGTGAATGCTAGTGCCGGCAGGTTGCCGAATGCGTGCTGCGGGTATACCTCATGCGTACCATGATCCAAACGCTGCGAGGTGTCTGCGCGTGTGCGCGATAATTCATTTTGGAACTGACGGTTGGCGCGCTCGCGTCGATGA
>URNU01000235.1 GCA_900549275.1 uncultured Collinsella sp.
AGCGTCGGCGTCTGCACGCGGCCGGCGGAACGCACGTTGCCAAAGCCGCCAAACTTGGCGAGCGTCAGGTAGCGCGTGAGCACCGCGCCCCAAATGAGGTCGATGTGCTGACGGCTCTCGCCGGCGTCGGCCAAGTTCTGGTCGAGCGAGACGAGATTATCAAAGGCCTGCGTAATCTCGGCCTTGGTAAACGAAGAATACTGGGCGCGGGCGACCGGCAAGTCGGGCGCAACCTCGCGCACCTTGTTGAGGGCGTCCGAACCGATCAGCTCGCCCTCGCGATCGAAGTCCGTGGCGATAATGACGCTGTCGGACTTTTTAGCGAGGTTCTTGAGCGAACGAATGAGCTCCTTCTCGGCCGGCAGCTTAATGACGGGCGCCCAGGTGAGATAGGGCAGACTCTCGAGCTTCCAGCCCTTGATGGAAATGCCATCGGCAAGGAACGGTTTACGCTTGGTGTCGTAGGGCGGACGCGCCAGGCCATCGGGCATGTCGGCCGGCAGTATCTCGCCGTCCTCGGTGACCGAATACCAGCCCAGCTTTTTATCGAACAGCACGCTGTCGCAAAAATCGGGCGCAAGGATGTGACCGGCAAGGCCGATCGTCACACACTCCTCGCCCTTCCACTCAAAACGGTAGATGGCGGTGTTGTACACCTTGTCCTTTTTGGGCTTGCCCGTGGACAGACGCTCGGCAATCTGACGCGCGGCGTCGTTTTTCTCGGCGATGATGAGCTTCAAAAGAGGCTCCTATCTCGTATCTCTGCGGCTGCGCCCGCGCTTGTGACGGCCGACTTACGCCCTTGCTTGCTCGATCTGCCCGATGAGCCAATCGCACCAGGCATCCATGCCCTCGCCCTTGCGCGCGCTCACGGCAAACCGCGGCGCCTGCGGATTGAGGTCATCGAGTGTCTTAGTATACCTATCCATGTCAAAATCGAAAGCCGGGGCCACATCGACCTTGTTGAGCAGCTGTGCGCCGGCGTGCTGGAAGATGCCCGGGTACTTGATAGGCTTGTCGTCGCCCTCGGGCACCGAGAGGATCATGATGGACAGGTTCTCGCCCAGGTCAAAGTCGACTGGGCAGACCAGGTTACCCACGTTTTCGATAAAGATGACGTCGATGTTTTCCAGACCCACCGCCTGGTCGAAGGCGTCAACGGCCTCCATGATCATGTTGCCCTCGAGATGGCACAGGCCGCCCGTGTTGATCTGGATGGCGGGCATGCCGGCTTCCTTCATGGTGATGGCGTCGACATCCGAGGCGATATCGCCCTCGATGACGGCACAGCGCAGGCCGGCCTTGTCGCGCAGGCGCTCATTGGTGCCCAAAATCGTGGTTGTCTTACCCGAGCCGGGGCTCGACAGCACATTGATCACATAGGTGTTTGTCTCTTTAAATCGCTGACGCAACTGATCTGCCAGACGCTCGTTGCGCGACAGAATCGGCGATGCGATATCAATCGTTTTCTCGGCCATATTCGGCACTCCTTACTTCTACCATTTATGCCCCGTCCCCAGGTGGCTGGCGGGCTAATCGTCGGGGGTTTCGATTTCGATACTGGCGATGTCAAGCTCGCGGCCGTGCAGCAGGCGCACGTTGGCGCCGCCACATTGGGGGCAGCGACAATGGAAACGGTCGTGATCAAAGACCTCGCCGCAGTCCTGACACTCGCTTTGTGGATGGACTTCCTCTACGGCAAGCTCGCAGCCGCGCGTGAGCGGGTCCTCGTCACGAAACGTCTCCCACGCAAAGTCAAGCGCCTCGCGCACGACCTCGGTCATATCCCCGATACGCAGCGTTACCAAAACGGCGCGCGAGGCCCCCGCCCCACGCGCCGCACGAATCACTGTATCGAGTATGCCGTTGACAATGCCAACCTCGTGCATACCGATTTACTCCTCATCGTCCTCGTCGTCCGAGAACAGGTCCAGACGGCTCACAAACAAGCCCTCCTTGCCCTCGCGCGCGGTAATGACCACACGGGCGATGGCAAGCGAAATCTCGTAGAGCGAGAGCAGGGCGCCATACATGAGGCCCAGCGTAACGGGCGAGCCGTCGGGCGTAATCACAGCCGAGCCCACAAGCAGGCCAACGTATACGTAACGCCAGGCACTGCGGAAAGCAGCGTAGGACACGATGTGGAAGACGGACAGGTAGAAGATGATGAGCGGCAGCTCAAACGCCACGCCAAAGCCGATCATAAAGAGCAGCTCCATGTTGACGTAGTTCTCCAGATCGGGCAGCGCCGTGGCGACAGCCGAAGTCTCGCCGATGAGCCACTCAAAGCCCGCAGGAATGATGATGAAGTAGCAAAAGATGGCGCCCAGGAAGAACAACACCGTCGAGGCGAGCACCGTGGGCACGACCCACTTGCGCTCGTTGGGGCGAAGCGCCGGCAGGAAAAACGCCAGAGTCTGCCAGATGATCATGGGCGTGCACATGACAACGGCCATCTTGATGGCCAGCGAAAAGCGCAGACCAAAGCCACCAAGGGTGGTGGTGATGTAGAACTTACCGTCCGGCACAAAGGAGCGGATGGGATCTTCCAGGATGTCGAGCACTACAGGCGTGGCGAAATACAGCACGATAGCGGCGGCAAACACCGACACGACTACGATGGTCAGGCGGCGACGGAGCTCGCCCAGGTGATCGAAGAGCGGCATGCGCGCAGGTCCGATAGGCATTACTCATCGCCTCCCTTCGGGGCGTCGGCGGCAGCGGCGTCGTCCTCGGCCTCGAGCTCGCG
>URNU01000236.1 GCA_900549275.1 uncultured Collinsella sp.
CGCTTGACGGCCATGGCGACGCCATAGTAGGTGGCGTGCTTCTTCTCGATGATGGTGTAGGCGGAGTTCTTGACGTCCTCGGCAATACGCTTCTCGGCGGCTTCGTGCTCCAGGTGGCCGTGAAGCTCGCAGAAGGTGTTCAGCGGAACGCCGGCAACCTGAGCGCTGGACCAAGCGACAAACTCGGAGTCGCCGTGCTCACCCATGACATAGGCCTGAACGTCGCGCGGGTCAACCTCGACGTGGGCACCAAGCATCTGCTGCAGGCGACCGGTGTCGAGCACGGTACCGGAGCCGATGACATGGCCCTCGGGTAGGCCGGACATCTTGATGGCGGCATAGGTCAGAACATCGACCGGGTTGGAGACGATGAGCAGAATGCCGTCAAAGCCGGACTTCTTAATCTCGGGGATAATGGACTTAAAGATGTTGACGTTCTTGTTGACCAGGTCCAGGCGGGTCTCACCGGGCTTCTGGGCAGCGCCAGCGGTGACGACGATCATGGCGGCGTCGGCGACATCGGAATAATCGCCGGCGTAGATCTTCATCGGCTCGGCAAACGTCATGCCGTGCGCGATATCCAGGGCCTCACCCTCGGCGCGGTTCTTGTCCACGTCGATGAGGACCATCTCGGAGAACAGACCGCTCTGCATCAGCGCGAACGCCGAAGACGAACCGACGAAACCGCAGCCGACAATAGCGACCTTCTTCTCGTTAACCATTAGAAACTCCCATCTCTCTCCACAAACAAGCCGCCCGGGAACGACCCGAGCGGCTTGCCGTAATCCCAATACATCCAATCGGGACTTTGATTATGCTCCTATTCGCAGCCAAAAATCGACCGTTTACCGAAATTGTTTGCAGAATTCGTAAAATAACTGCACGAAATCGGTTTCGAGCTATTGACGAGCCGAGACAACTTTCTAATACAGGCCCGCCTCGCGAATGGCCTCGACAGCCAAAGCGATCTGATCGGGCGGCAGGACCAGCGCCATGCGCACGTGTCCCTCGCCCGAAGGACCAAAGCTCGCGCCCGGCGTCACCACAACGCCGGCCTTCTCCATGAGCTCCTCGCAAAACGCCATGGAATCGGTGCGACCGCCAGGAAGCTTGGCCCACACAAACATAGAGCCATGCGCGTTGGGACGCTCCCAGCCCAGGCCCTCAAGACCGTCGCACAGAGCATCGCGGCGCTCCTGGTACTTCAGACGCTGCGCCTCGACCTCATCGCGCGGACCGTTCAGGCAAGCGATAGCAGCCTTCTGGATCGGGAAGAACATACCGAAGTCGATCTGGCCACGCAGCTTGGCAAAGGCCGAGACCACATCCTCGCGACCGACCAAAAAGCCGATGCGCGCACCGGTGACGTTAAACGACTTGGAAAGCGAGAAGAACTCAACGCCCACCTCGAGCGCGCCGGGATACTGCAAGAAGCTGCCGCCCGGCTCGCCGTCGAACACAATGTCCGAGTATGCGTTGTCGTGGACGATCAACAGGTCGTGCTCGTGGGCGAAAGCGATGATCTCCTCGTAGATCTCGGGCGTGCCCACCGAGCCCACCGGATTGGCGGGCAGTGACACGATCATGTACTTGGCACGGTCGGCCACCTCGGGATCGATGCCCGCCACATAGGGCAGGTAATTGTGCTCGGCAACCAGCGGATAGTACTCGAGCTTGGCATCGGCAATCTTAGCGCCCGCCTCAAAGACCGGATAGCACGGATCGGGCACCAGGATGGTATCACCCGGATCGAGCAGAGCCAGGCCCAAATGACCCACGCCCTCCTGTGTGCCGTTGCACGACTGCACCATGGACGGCGTAATGCCCGAAACGCCAAAGCGGCGCTCATAGTAATCGCACACGGCTTGCTTGAGTTCGGGCAGGTCGCGCAGGGCGTACTTCCACATCTCGGGATCCTGGGCGGCTTGTGTGAGCGCATCGACCACGTGGTCGTACGGCTTAAAGTCGGGCGTGCCCACGCTCATGTTGTAAATGGTCTTGCCCTGAGCCTTCAGCGCAAGCAGTTTGTTGTTGAGCGAGGCGAAGACCTCCGCGCCAAAGCGCTCGAGACGCTGCGATGCCTGCATGGTGCCACCTTTCGATATAAAAAACGCGGCGCTCCGACAAGAGCGCCGCGCGATACGGGCCATCAGATTGCAAAAGTGTAACGCTTACAAACCCCGTATTGGTTCAATTTAGCCAACCTCAGTCAATTGCATTGAGTGCGTCGATCTGCGCAAGCCACAGACGCGAGCTAGCGTCACTCGGCATACGCCAATCGCCGCGCGGGCTGAGCGTCACCGAGCCCACCTTGGGACCATCGGGCAGGCAGCTGCGCTTAAACTGCTGGGCAAAGAAGCGACGATAGAACGTGCGCAGCCACGTGTGGACGATCTTGGCGTCGTAGACACCCTCGAAACTCTTGAGCGCCATGCGGTAGATCTTGCCCGGCTCAAAGCCAAAACGCAGCAGGTAGTAGAGGAAGTAGTCGTGCAACTCGTACGGACCCACCAAATCCTCAGTCTTCTGTGCAATCTCGCCGTCGCCCGTGGGCGGCAGAAGCTCGGGGGACACCGGCGTATCGAGAATGTCGAGCAAGACCTCGGCGATACGCCCGCCAAAGACATCAGCCGCATAGCGCACCAGATGGCGCACAAGCGTCTTGGGCACGCTCGCGTTGACGGCGTACATGCTCATGTGGTCGCCGTTATAGGTAGCCCAGCCGAGCGCCAGCTCCGACAGGTCGCC
>URNU01000237.1 GCA_900549275.1 uncultured Collinsella sp.
AACCTAGCTGTTGGGGTCGCCCTTGAGGGTGTTGATATCCAAGTAGTCGTTGTCATCCTCTGCTTGCTGCGTTGCCGATTCGGACGCGGTGGGGCCGCGGAATAGCTGGAATCCCTCAAATGCGATCACGCCGAGTAAGGCCACGATAATCGCGATAAAGACAACCTTTGCCGCTTGGGGAAACTCGGAGAAGTGCGGCGGCTCTTCCTCGGTGTAGTAGTCGGCAAAGCGCTCGTCATCGGTGCCACGGGTATACGACGATGCCGATGCGTCCTTTACGCCGGTCTTGTTGTACTCGGGAGCCGCGTATGTCGGCTGCTGCGGGGCGGCATCCGCGGGTGTGCTGCTGGGCGCATGACGCTGTGTCGCCGCGGCAAGAAACGCCGCCGTCTCGGACGGATCGCTGGTGGGGTGGGGCGCAGGGGCGGTCTGGCGCGGTACCTGCATGATGGGGCGGGTGGCAAAGTCGTCCGCGGGCACGGATGCCGGCGCGGGCGTAGTGGCCGGGGCGGGGGCAGCTGCCGACGTAGGCTTTGGGCCTGCCGAGCGAGCTCCGCCGCCCATGAGTTCATCGGCGGTCCAAGGGCGGTCGCTCATCACGTCGTCGAGGCTCAACGCAAACAGATCGTCTTCGCCCTCGTCAAACGCGCGTTTCGCATGCCTGGCGGCAGAAACGAAGCCTCCGCGGCCGCTGCGCGATGCGTTGCTCGACTTCATCTTGTCCCATCCTTTCGAACTGTCTGGCCCTTCGATTATATGGAACTTGCCTTGTCACCGATGCCCGGATTCGCGCATTCCAGAACTCGCATCTAGGGAGGATGATTCAGACGGGTCGTTTACTTGTCGTCAGCCTCTGCCTTGGCCTCGTTGAGGTAGCTGTAGAAGCTGTACTTGGAGATGCCAAAGAATTCGCAGGCGCGCTCGCTCGATTTGGAGATAAGGAAGGCGCCGCGGCGGTCGAGGTATCCGATAGCGCGAATGCGCTCGTCCTTGGTCATGAGGGCGGCGGGCTTGCCCACGTACTGCTCGCACTCGCGCAGCAGATCTTCGAGCAGGTCGCCGATGTTTTTGGCGATGGGCTCGGGCTCGGTGTATCCCTTGTCGCCCGTGCCGGTGAGCGCTTCGAGCGAACGCTCAAACGCCTTCATGAGCGTGATGTCAAAGTTGATGCCCATAATGCCAACGGGGTTGCCGTCGTCGTCGCGAATGAGGATGGTCGACGATTTGAGCAGCTTGCCATCGGCGGTCTTGGTGAGGTGCGGCGCCCGGTCGTGGATCTCGGTGGCATCCTCGTGCATGGACTCGAGCACGATGTGGCTGGGGCCGTCGCCCAGTTTGCGTCCGCTGACGTGGCCGTTTTCGATCGCCACGATAGAGTGGTCCATGTCCCCGGTCTCCAGATCGTGGACGACGATTTCACAGTTGGGACCAAATTGGAGCGCCAGACTGTGTGCAAGGCGCTTGTAAAACTCAATCTGTGCGGGGGTCATGGGTGCCTTCCTAAAAATTTGTTTGGGCTCACTGTGCCATAAACCCCACTTGTTCGCAAATAACGAAAGCGTCGCTGCGTTATAAGACCGCCAACGGCCAGGACACCATCTTTATGCACCCGCTGCGCGAGTTATGGGTACGATGGCTTCAGGGGAGGTATCGTCATGAAACTTGGTTGCGTCATTATGGCTTCGGGCGAGGGCAAACGTTTTGGATCTAACAAGATGCTTGCCGACATCTGCGGAAAGCCGTTGATTCAGCGGACGATTGAGTCGGTGCCCAAAGGATTTGACGTTGTTGTTACAACGCGCTGGCCCCAAGTTGCCGAGATTTGCCGTGAGCTGCACTGCGCGTGCGCGCTGCACGATGGCGCGCTCAGGAGCGAGAGTGTGCGCGCCGGTCTTACCTGGGGAGCCGATCGCGGCTGGAAGGGCTGCCTCTTTTTGCCGGGCGACCAGCCGCTTGTGAGTTCGGATTCCTTTGAGGCGCTTGCCGGTGCTTTTAAGGCTTGCGGTGGCGTTGCGCCCGTGCGCCTTGCCCTAAACGGCGAGCCGGCCTCTCCGGTGCTGTTCCCCGCGAGCTTCTTTCCCGACCTTATGGGGCTTAAGGGCAAGGATGGCGGATCGTCGCTGCTGCGCGGCCGCGCCGATGTCCAGTTGGTCGAGGCGCGTGCGTACGAGCTGTGGGATGTCGACACCGCCAAGGGCCAGCGCCGCGTCTCGGAGCACATCGCGGCCTGCTACGTGCCTCGCTAGCAGAAAAATCATCTCAGAGTGCTCTCTCAACATGGGGTAGCTAAAAGAGCTCCGTCCCAAATTAGCTACCCTTTTAAGCTGGTGGCGACGATGGGGCGGCCGAGCGCAGCCTCAAAGCGGTCGACCATCGTGGGGTCGCGGAGCGCGTCGACTTGGTTGAGCATGACGCTCGCGGTGCTGAGTTCCAGCGCCTGCATCTCGGCATTGAGCACCCGGGCGACGCGCTCGAGCGTGGCGACGTCGGTGGGCTCGCAGCCGCAGCGCTCGCAAAAGAGCTCGGGGCGGTGGACAGCCTCGCTGATGGGCTTGCCGAATCCCGAGGCGCCGACGAGCCAGACGACATTGGCCGTGCCGGCGGGAACGACCGGCTCCCAGACGGCGTGCGCCTTGAGCGGGAGCCGCTTGCTGCCGTCCGCCTCGGCCAGGACGTAGTCAAAGCGCTGCGCCAGCTGGTCGAGCGGCTCGGCAGGGGAGGAGAG
>URNU01000238.1 GCA_900549275.1 uncultured Collinsella sp.
ACGTCATCGGCGGCACGCTTGAGCGCCCTTCATGTCGCAGGCGCCGCGGCCATAGAGCTTGTCGTTGCGCACGGTCGCTCCGAGCGGCGGCGTGTCTGCGTCCCAGCCATCGCCCAGGGTGACGGTATCCATGTGGCAGATGTAGACGAGCCGCGCCTCGTCGCTCACGCCCGGCACGGTGACCATAAGGTTGCGGCACCCGGGGAGTACTTCGATCTCGCGTACCTCTGCGGCATCCAGCACGGGCGAATCGAGTTTGGCAACATACGCCTCGACCAGGTCTTTGATGTATTGTTCGATCACGCCCTCATATGCGTCGGGGTCCAAGCTATCAATTTTCATAAGCTCCTGCGCAAGCCTCCAGGCAAAGTTCTCATCAACCATATGAAACCTCACAATCCGTTTGCTTTCCAAACCGATTGAAAGCCACCTGCAGATTCGCGACGTGCACGTAGCAGTATTTACCGTTCGCAGGCCGAGCCATCGCGTTTGCCGTTCGGGCGGGCTCGCAAACGACATAGTGGGTACGTACCTTTCATGGACGACATGCTGTGCGACATATCTGCCTTTCGGTATCACCGGATACCCCCACAGGTCTTGGCGATAATGCCGGACCTGCCCGATTCTGCGGACGATCCGCGCAGGGAGCGCCTTTGTGAGCATCCGCTCGTCAAGCATTTCCTGGGCACCCCGTTACACGTGTTGGCGCAGGGCGGCTGCGGACGTAAGGGCGGTCGCATTGTCAGGCATGTTTGGAACGGGGAGAGGCCGTTTGGCTCCGTGCAGCAGACTGAGTTTGGCCTTGATGTCGCGTCTCCGCTCTTTACCCTGCTGACCCTGGCTTCCTCGGTCTCAAACGAGCGTCTAATCATGTGCATGTATGAGATGTGCGGCACCTTTGCTGTGTGCAAGATTGCGCCTCAGGTAAAGTTGGCCCTTGAGCAGGCATATGGGGGCCGGTGGGGTGACGCGCGGTTGGGCTGGGAAAACGTAAAGGATGCCTCGGGGAATCCAACGGACTTGTGGAAACGACCTCCCTTGATCGAGCTTTCTGAACTTACGGAGTTCGCAAATAAGATCCAGGGGCTCCGCGGCGCTAAATCGTTCACACGTGCCGCGAAATGCATTACGGGGGTTGTGGCATCGCCGCTTGAGGTCCAGGCTTCGATGCTGTTTGGCCTTTCGAGGCTGCGCGGTGGCGAAGGGCTGCGCCTTACCAATAACGTCGAGATTCGCATGACGCGCAGCGCCCGCTTGATTTCGGGGCTTGATAGGCGCTACGCCGATATTCTGCTGGCAAATAAGGACGGCAGCCGAGAGTGCCTGGTTGAATGCCAAGGTAAAGCCATTCACGGATCCATAGAATCCAAGATCTCGGACTCCGATCGAACGACGGCCCTGCAAGCCATGGGATATCCCGTCGTTCTGATGACTTATGGCCAGCTGGTCGACTCCGATGCCTTCCGCGTGGTGATGGAACTCATCATGTCCTATCTCGATATGCCGTTGAAAGACAAGACGCCGCGGCAGCAGGAGCTCGAACGGCGGCTTCGCGAGGAGATTTTTATCGATTGGGCGGGAATGTAGTCGTGCAGGTGGAAAACGGTCGCGGGAGCTAGAACCTTGGGCGCAAAAAGGGCTTTAATTTCGCCTTGGAGAGGCTTTAGCAAATGCTATCCAGAACAAGTTATTTCGGAAAATGGACAGTCAACTTAAATTTGGCATTTAGAGATCGTTTTTACATACTAAAACCCCTGTTAAAGCTGTTTATAAAAGCAGTCTTGCTTAGCGACTTGGGCCTCACTGTCTATTATCCGAAACAACTTGTTTTGGGTAGCATTTTTCAAGCCAGCGGGAGCACGAAATCGGCCCCCGTTTTGTGAAAACGGGGGCCGAATGGGCGTCGTGGCCTGTCTGGTAGGCTTGGCGCCGGCGCTACTTGATCACGCGTACGCGATACATCGACGGAATCCGCTTGAGCGCCTCGATGGTGCTGCTGTCCAGGTGCTCGTCCGTGTCGAACATGGTGTAGGCGTTCTCGCCGGCGGACTCGTTGGTCATACGCTGCACGTTGGCATTGTCCTTGGCCAGGATCGCCGTGATCTGGCCGATCATGTTGGGCACGTTGGCGTGCAGGCAGGCGATGCGGCTTGCGGCGCGCGCCTTGCCCATGCTGCAGGCGGGGTAGTTGACGCTGTGTGCGATGTTGCCGTTCTCCAGGTAATCCTTGAGCTCGCTGATGGCCATATCGGCGCAGTTGGCCTCGGCCTCGCCGGTGCCGGCGCCCGAGTGCGTGGTGATAAACGTATTGGGCATCTTGACGGTCTTGGGCGTGGCAAAGTCGCAGCTAAACCAGCTGAGCTTGCCCTCGCGCAGGGCGGCGTCGACGGCGTCCTCGTCAATGATGGTCTCACGCGCGTAGTTGATGAGTACGGCGTCGGGTGCCAGCAGGTTGATCTGCTCGGTGCTGATCATGCCGATGGTGTCGGCCTTGCTGGGCACGTGCACGGTGAGGTAGTCGCAGCCGCGGCACAGATCTTCGAGCGTGCCCACGCGCTGCACCTCGCGGCTCAGCACCCACGCGTGCTCGACGGAAATGAACGGATCGTAGCCGTAGACGTCCATGCCCAGGTCGACGCAGGCGTTAGCGACCTTGGAGCCCACGTTGCCCAGACCGATGACGCCGATGCGCTT
>URNU01000239.1 GCA_900549275.1 uncultured Collinsella sp.
TTTCTCGCAACATACCGCCCGGTTCTCGCCGGACGTTCCCTTGGAGGGCACCAGCTCTCGCGAGCTGCTCAAGCGGTACCAGCCGCTCGAGACGCTTGCGACCGGTGGTTTTGGCTCCATCGAGATTTGCCGCGACACGCATCTGCGCCGTCGCGTGGCCATTAAGCGCATCCCCCTCACAGACGGCGCCGGCATGCCCGCCAGCGACATCATGGATGTACTGCGCGAGGCGCATACCGCCGCCATGCTTCAACATCCCAATATCGTGCAGGTTATCGACTTTACGCACGACACCGCCTATGCCTACCTGGTCATGGAATATGTCGACGGCATGTCGTTGGCCGAGTTTTTGCATCGCGTGGACGGCCACTCGCTCACCTTTGACGAGGCCGCTGCCATTGCCGACGCGCTGGGTCAGGCACTCACCTTTGCCCATGCAAACGGCGTGCTTCATCTGGACATAAAGCCCGCCAATGTGCTTATCGACCATTCGGGCAATGTAAAGCTCACCGACTTTGGCATGGCGCGGCTGTCATCTGCCGGCGGCTTTGGCGGATCGCGCGGCGGCACCATCGGCTACATGCCGCCCGAGCAGCTCGATATCGAGACCGGCACGGTCGACGAGCGCGCCGATGTCTTTGCCCTTGCCTGCGTGATCTACGAGGGCCTGTGCGGCAGCGCCCCCTTTATGGCGGCCACACCCGCCGACTCGCTCGACCGCATCATCGGCGGCGCCACCTATCCCAGCGAACTAATCCCGCACTTCCCCCCGGGAGCCGAGGCGGCGCTTATGAGCGCCCTCTCCCCCATGCCGCAGGACCGCCCCGATAGCATCGAGGCATTCTGCGACCGACTCCTTGCCGGCTTGGGGAGCGTGCGCGAAGGCCGTCGCAGCTTGGAGCGGATGGTGGGCGAGCTCTCGGACGACGAGTGCGCGGCAGACGGTATCGAGCCATCGAGCTACGAGGACGACACCATCGAGGTCAACCCCGCGCTTGGTTGGGCAGGCACGCGCTGGAGCTGCGCACGCGATTACACCATGCGCGGCATCTCGGCACTAACGTGTGCAACCTTCAGCTTTTTGCTTATGCAGACAGCGGGTGTCGCGGCACTTCCCGGCCTGGTCGTCGCGGCCATCGCCATTGGTGCAGCGGCGGGCTTGGCCCCGCAGATCGGCTCGGCTATCTCGGCCGTGGGCTTTTTGGTGCTCATGGCCAACGCCACCATGCAGGCGCAGGGCATCCTGTCGATGCTGCCGGTCGCGGTCATTTTTGCCGCCGCCATGTCCGGTTGGTGGATTGCCTGGGGACGCACCGAGGCAGCTGCGAGCGCGGCGCTCACCTGCGCGCTTGCGCTGGGTTGCCTAACCGGCGACGCCCTGTTGGCATCCGGGGCAGCCGCGAGCATCGCGGCGTTTTGGCTCGGCCCGGCAAGCGCCGCGGCGGCTACGGGCATGGGCGCACTCTTTGCCCGCCTTGCCGCAGCAGCCCTCTCTGCGGGAGGCGTACTGGGGCTTAGCAATGTCGCCGCAGCGCTGGGAGACGCACTTCTTCTCGCTGCAATCGTGCTGGTTGCGGCAACAGCCGCGATAACATCGCTGCTGCTCAATGCCCATGCCAAGCGCGCCGAGCAGGGATCGAACCTTGCCGCCATCGTCGCAATTGCCGTCGCCGGCATGGGCTCGGCGGTATCGTTTTGTCTTGCACACCATATGGAAATTGCCAGCCTTGCGGGCCCGGTCGTCGCCAAGGCGGCGGTTGCGGGAATCCTATCCTCTATAATCGTTGGGATATGCCTTTATTTGCTCGGATACCAAAGAACCTATACGGAGAGTGATCTTTCGTGAACTTCCTGAACATCTTCGAGGACCACGTGGCCGGCATCTTCGGTGCCACCCGTGCCCCGTTCTCCTTTAAGAAGCTTGCCAAGCAGGCCGCTCGCGACATGGAGGATCAGACTCTGGTGATCAACGGCGTCAACACCGCGCCGGCGCTCTATACCATCCTGATCGCCGCCGACGACGATCCCATGCTCGCCCCGTTCTACCCCGAGCTTTCGCGCGAGGTCCGCGAGTTTGTGAAAGCGCAGGCCGAAAAGCGCCGCTACGTCTTTGTCGGCGAGCCCCTCGTTCGCTTTATGATCGACCCGCAGCTGCGCGGCGGCAAGTTCTCGGTCTTTGCCGAGAACGTCGATGCCCCCACGCTCGGTCGCCTGTACGAGGAAGAACGCGCCTACCAAAACGGCCTGGGCCAGAACAACTCGGCCGCGAGCCGCGCCGCCAGCGCCCCGCGCGCCGGCCAGCAGCAGTTTGCCGCCCCGCAGCATCACCCCGCTGCCATGCCGCAGCAGCAGCCGGCACCCCGCGCCGCCACTCCCGACCCACTTGCCGTGGCCGACCCCTTTGTGCCCAATGCGCCCGACCCCGCCGTCGCGCCCATTCCCGTGCCCCAAACCGTCTCGCGCGACGCGCTTGCCGGCATGGGCGGAGCCGCCGCGACCGGCGCCTCCGTTGGCCTTGGCGCCGCGGCTAGCATCGCCTCCAACATGGCAGGCTCTCGCGCCCAGCAGCGTCCGCTCGCCCAGCTCGTCGACGTCGTGAGCGGCGAGAGCCACGCCATCACCTCCGCACAGGTGACCATCGGTCGCGAGCGCTCGGTTTCCGACATCGCCCTGCGCGACCC
>URNU01000240.1 GCA_900549275.1 uncultured Collinsella sp.
TAGACGTCGGCATTGGTCATGCGACCCAGCAGCAACACCATATCGCCCTGGGGCTGCCCCGCTTTGACGAGCGCTTGGAACCGCTCCGCAATCGCACGAGCTTTCGCCTGCGTTCGCTCCTGCGTGCTACCACCGGCAACGAAGACCGCCTGGCGGCGCGAAGCCTTTGCCTTGAGCTTGTCCTTGCGTTTGTCGCTCGGTTCAAGATCCAAGAACCCCTGCATCAAACCACCGGTGTCGCCGTCAAAGACGCGCGCCACGTAGCGCAGCACCTCGTCGTGGCTGCGGAAGTTGCGGACAAGCTTGACGAGCTCGCCGGCGGGGGCATCGGATGCGACAGCCGTCTCGGGCGCAGCAGAGGAGCCCACCTTGCGCTCCTGGCGGCGAAACACCTCAACCTCGGCGCCTCGGAAGCGGTAGATCGACTGCTGCGCATCGCCCACGGTGCACAGCGCGCGCTCCCCCGCGCCCGTCAGATAGCGAATCAAATCGACCTGCATCTGGTCGGTATCCTGGAACTCATCGATCATGACCATCTTAAAGCGGCCCTCGTAGGCGGCTCGGATGGCGGGATAATCGCGCAGCGCCTCGTACGCCATGCGCAACAGATCGTTATTGTCGAGCGCGGACTGGTCGGCCTTGAGCGCACGGTACTCCGCCTCTACGGCACGGGCAAGCCCCACCAGTGCATCGAGCGCCGGGCCGCCGCAGGCAAGCACGATATTGATAAACGCATCGGCTGCCTCGGCCTTGAGTAGCTCCACCTGCTCCTTAGGAAACGCCTTGCTCGCGCGCGGCATGCCGCACGACATCATGAGTCGCGCCGCATCCTCCATGGTTTTGCCGCTCGCCTCAAACGCGTCGATGGCGTCGAGTGCTACCTGCGCTTTCTCGGTCGTGGCCTTGCTTGTGCCCAGCGCCGCACGATAAGCATCGGCAAGCGCCGAGGTGTCGGCCTGGCCGCGCGCCACGCACACATCGTCCATACCGTCCGGCAGCTGGCTCGATAGCTCCAGCAGGTCGCGCACCAGGCCTTTGATGGTGGTACCGGCGCCAAACGGCCCGCCCTCGCCCGCCATGGGATACCAGGCGTAGAGGGTCTTAAGCGAAGCGGCGAGCTCGGGCGCGACGTCGGGCGCCGTCGCGCGCCCCAGCACATGCTCGACAGCCTGATCCATAAGCTCGTCGGTATCGGTGAGCACCGTGAACTCGGGGTCGATGCCCAGCTCCAGCGCGTGCGCGCGCAGGATGCGCGAGCACATGCCGTGGATGGTCGAAATCCAAGCGTCGTCGACCGTCAGGGCCTCTTCGTCCATACCCTCTTCGATAAGCGCACGGCGCACACGGTCGCGAATCTCGGCCGCGGCGTCTTTGGTAAAGGTAATGGCGAGCACCTGATCCAGATGCTCGACAAACGGACCGGATTCGGGCGAGAGCGCGTAGACGATGCGGCGCGTGAGGGTAAAGGTCTTGCCCGAGCCGGCACCCGCCGAGACAAATAGCGGGCGGTCGAGCGTTTTGACGACTTGCAGCTGTTGCGGCATCAAAGTCGAAAAATCCATGGTCTACACGTCCCTCCTTACAAACGTTCCTTCGTGGTTATACGAGCAGCGCGCATGCGCGGCCTGCGCCGACGTCGGGTCGACAGCGGCGACGTCGCCCGCCTCGAGTTCGTGCAAGCGCTCGGCGATGCCGGCCTCCACGCGGTCGAGCAGCGCATCGAAGTCCATGTTGCCGCCCTCGCCGGGAAAGCCCTTCTTAAGGCCCGGAATGCGACCGTCGCCGCGCTCCTGCTCCAACAGCTCGGCGCTCGCGGCACCGCGCAGCGCGGGCTTGCCGCCCTTGGTCGAAAAATAGAGCGCAGCACGGGTATCTAGGCCCAGCGCCCGACGCATGGCCTGCGCGTAGATGAGTGTCTGGGTATGGGGCGGCAGCCAACGCGGGTCGTCGATGGGGGCCTCGCCCGACTCTTCGTCGCGCACCGTAGGGTCGGAGAGTTTAAACTCCTCGACACCCGAACGATGCTTGTAGTCAATCACCACGGCGCGATTCTCGGCATCCACATCAACGCGGTCGATACGCCCGCCGAGCGGCCAACCGGCATACTCGACCTTAAGCTCATTAAAGGCGAACTCAAGGTAGCGCGGGGCAAAGGGGACAAGCGCCTCGGACTCGTAGGCGAGCACGCCTTCCAGCTGCGGCAAGATCTCGGCCACCTGACGCTCCTCCACCGGGGAGAGCGGCACCAGCGGGCCCTCGGTACCGCGCTTGCCCGCATGCTCGGCCAAGGTCTCGGCAAAGACCTCGCGCAGCAGCTCCTGTGCGCGCGGCAAGTTCTCGGGCGTCACGCGCTCCATGCCCTCTTGGGACAGACGGGCATGCAGGTGTTCCAGCACGTCGTGGACGAAGTTGCCCTTCTCCATGTTGCCAAAATCCGCGTCGATAGACTGGGGCTTGACGCGATACGAGACAAACCAGCACAGCGGGCAGGTGGAATAGGCCTCGATCTGCGAGGCGGACGTCAGGCGCGGCACAAGCGGCGCGTCCTCGCCCTCGCCGTCACGACGGCGCAGGACCAAATACGGCACGGCCTCGGCACTCAAATGCTGAGGGGCTTCACAGGTCACGCGCTCGCGCTTGAGACCTTCGCCTGCCGCGGGATCGAAGTCCCTTACGATAT
>URNU01000241.1 GCA_900549275.1 uncultured Collinsella sp.
GCCAAGACGCAGTACAGCTTTAGCGACAACGCCAAGGCGCTGGGCGCTCCCGAGGGCTTCCGCATCACCGTGCGCGAGCTCAAGGTTTCCGCCGGTGCCCACTTTGTGGTCGCGCTGACCGGCAGCGTTCTGACCATGCCTGGCCTGCCCAAGGTTCCCGCGGCCGAAAACATCGACGTCGACAACGACGGCAACATCACCGGCCTGTTCTAAGCCTGCTGCTCATAGCCGCTTGCCCGCCCCGCCGCGCCCCCATAGCCTGGCGGGGCTTTTGTTTTCTATCCGCGCTGGAGGCCGAAAAGTTTGGCGTTGCGCTCGGCGACCATCATGTTGATATCAGCGATTTCCATCTCGCCGTCAATGTAGGGCTGGTAGGTGCCATATGGATCGCCGGCTCCCAAGCTGCAGCTTCCACAGTTATCGCAGCTGCCGTTGCCGCAGCCAGCGAGCGCTAGCTTGATGATCTCCTCACGCTCGGCACGAGTCGTGTCCTTGATGAGCTTGCTTTTTGCCATGACGTTCCTCGATTCGCTTGTGACCGTCGGCCGCGCATGTCTTGTAGATACCGACGGCCTTTGCCCATCATAGGCTTTTGCGCGGGTAGAATGCATGGATAACTTGATGCTTACAGGCGACGGAAAGGAAACGTTGCATGGACCAGGACAAGACGACCGTGATGGGCGGATATGGCTCCGCACAGGCTGGTGATAGCGCCGATGCGACTCGCGTTGTTCCCAACCCCGGTTATACCGACCCCGTCGCGACGCAGGCGTCTGCCGAACCCACACGGGTTATAGGCTACGGCGATACACCACGGGATCCGTTTGATTATGCACTGCAGGACCCGTATGGCAACGCGGCTCCGGACCCGTATGGCAATGCGGCGGCGGGCGCTTATAACAACCTGCCGCAAAATCCCATTCCGCAGCCTCAGCAGACGACGTATATGCCGCGCACGGCGCAGGCCCAGCCTCGTTATGAGTCGCGCTATCCGTATGCGCGCCAACCTTATCGCGAGTATCCCAAATCGATTCCGCAGTATGGTGAGGACGAGGAAGAGGCGCCGTCGCGTTCTTCGAGTGTGATCAAGAAGATCCTGATTGTGCTGGCAATTTTCTTTGCCCTCTCGATTGTGTTCGCCATTGTGACGGGCATGCTCAACAAGCGAGGTGCTACAACCAGCACGACGGCCGAGCAGACAGAGGTCGACCAGGCAGGTGCAGTAGAGCTGGGCGATATTCCGGGGCAGTACTGGTCCAACGCCAAGAAGCTCCTCAAGTCGCGCGGAGCCGACCTTTCGAACGCCGTGATCCTGACCGACGATGGCTCAACGCCCGTCATCGATTCCAACTGGGTTGTTACGAATGCCTACTATAACGACAGCGGCAACCTGGAGGTTCAGCTCACGCACAAGAACAGCTATGGCAACTCGTCCGGCGGCCAAAGCGGTACCGACAGCTCGAGCTCCAATACTCTGGAGGACTTGAGCAACAAGGCGCAGGAGTTGGGAGATAAGGCGCAAGAGCTGGGCGATACGGCACAAAACCTGGGTGATACCGCGCAGAACCTGGGCGACATGGCGACAAACGCTTGGGATGCCCTGCAAAACGGCATTTCGGGCGCACAGGGAAACTAGCGGACGAGCGGCTAGGGCCTTAACATTGCAAACAAAAACGGGGCGCAGGATCGCATGACCGGGCGCATATGTGCGTTGGTCGGCGGTCTTGTGTCCCGTTTTGCTGTCGATTACAGCTGCTCTGCCGGACGGTCGGGCGAGCTAAAGCCCGAGTCAAATGTGACGACGCATGATGCATCGGGCCTGCGCTCGTGCACGATGCGCGTGACGAGCTCCAGCAGCTCCTCGTCGGATATGTCAAAGCCGTCGGGACGCACCAGGTCAAACGAAACAAAGCCGTCGTGCTCATGCAAGTCGTGGATGGAGAGCGCAGGGTCGATCTGCGCTACGCCGCGCTTGACCCAGCCGCGTAGATCGTCACCGGTTGTTGCAATGGGGTCGCAATGCAGCGTGATATCGATGCTCATCTGGCGCTTGATGTCGTGTTCGATGGTGTCCAGAATCTCGTGGTGCTCAAAGGCATCGCCCTCGCCGGGCATTTCCACGTGTGCGCTGGCAAACTGGCGGCCGGGGCCGTAGTCGTGCACCATCAGGTCGTGTGTGCCCAAGACCTGGGGGTACGACATAATCCTGTCGCGAATCGCTTGAACGAGCTTGGGGTCGGGCGCTTGCCCCAGCAGCGGGCTGATGGCGTCGCGCACCAGGCTCATGCCGCTGATGCAAATGAAGATGCCCACGCCCAGGCCCGCCCAGCCGTCGAGATCAAAGCCTGTCGCTTGCGAAATAAGCGCCGCCGCCAAGACCGAGCCCGAGGTGATGACATCGTTTTTGGAGTCCTGCGCCGTGGCGATGAGCGTCTCCGAGTCGATGCGGTTGCCCAGCGTGCGGTTGAACGCGGCCATCCAGAGCTTAACGAGCATGGACGTAGCCAGTGCCGCAAGGGAAACGAGCGTGTAAGCGGTGGGGGAGGGCTTGATGATCTTGGTAACGGACTCGAGTACCAGGTTGATGCCGACGGCGCAAACGAGGACGGCGACAACCAGACCGGCGAGGTATTCGTAGCGGCCGTGTCCATAGGGGTGACCTTCGTCCGCCGGGCG
>URNU01000242.1 GCA_900549275.1 uncultured Collinsella sp.
TCGAGCATGAGGATGTCGACGTCGCCGGCGGCCTCGATGGCGCGGCCGGACATGGCCAGCACGTTGGCCTCGTTCAGTCGGCTCATGCCGGCGATGCCAATGGCGGACAGCAGCGCACCAATGGTGGTGGGCGCCAGACAGACGAGCAAGGCAACGAGCGTGGTCACAGCGGTGGGGTTCGCCATACCGTTGAGCCCTGCAGAGAAACTCGAGTAGCAATACAGTGCGATCGTCACGAGGATGAAGATGACGGACAGAGCAACCAGAAAGATCTCGAGCGCGACCTCGTTGGGGGTCTTCTTGCGGGCGGCGCCCTCGACCATGGCGATCATCTTATCCAGGAAGCTCTGGCCAGGCTCGCTGGTAATTTTCACCACAATCCAATCGGAAAGCACGGTAGTGCCGCCAGTGACGGCAGAACGGTCGCCGCCAGCCTCACGAACCACGGGTGCAGACTCGCCGGTGATGGCCGACTCATCAACCGAGGCGGCACCCTCGATGACATCGCCGTCTCCCGGAATCTGCTCGCCGGCGCGCACGACCACCAGATCCCCGCGTGAGAGCTCGGTACCGGGAACGACCGTGAAACGGTTCTTATCCTCGACGGACTCGATGCGATGGGCCTCGACGTCCTTTTTCGCCGCGCGCAGGGAATCTGCCTGCGCCTTGCCGCGGCCCTCGGCAAGTGCCTCGGCAAAATTTGAAAAGAGGTCGGTCAGCCAGAGAATGACGGCAATGGCGATCACATAGTACGTGGGGACGTCGGCGTCCTGTACCCCAATAATTGAGGCGATAGCCAGAATGGAGGTCATGGCGGCCGACAGCCACACCAGGAACATGACCGGGTTTTGGACCTGGACACGGGGGTCAAGCTTGGCAAATGAATCGCGCACCGCGCGGCTCATCATGTCTTTTTGCATAGCCATAAATCTGCGACTCCTTTACGCAACCATCTGGAAGAATTCGGCAACGGGACCAAGCGCCAACGCCGGGAAGAAGCTCAGGGCGCCAATCAGCAGAACGACGAATACCAGCAGGAACACGAACATGGTATTGGTGGTGGAAAGCGTGCCGGCGCCCTCGGCGACCTTGCCCTTCCCGGCCAGCGAGCCCGCGATGGCGAGCGTGCCCGCAATCGGCAGGAACCGCGCGAACAGCATCTCGATACCCAGCAGCACGTTGATCCACGGGATGTTGCAGTTCATGCCGGCGAATGAGGAGCCGTTGTTGCCGCCAGCCGAAGTAAGGGTGTACAGGACCTCGGAGAAGCCATGCGCCCCGCCGTTGTTGAGTTGGTCGACAAGACCGGGCACCATGCAGGCGATAGTGGAGCTCACCAGAATGGCGAACGGGGTGGCGAGACACAGAACCACCGCCCAGCGCATCTCGGTCGGCTCGATCTTCTTGCCCAGGAACTCGGGCGTGCGGCCGACCATAAGGCCGGCGATAAATACCGTGAGGATGGCGAAGCCGATCATGCCGTACAGGCCGCAGCCCACGCCGCCGAACACCACCTCGCCCAGCGCTATCTGGAGCATCTGGACAAACCCGCCGAGCGGGGTGTAGGAGTCGTGCATGGAGTTGACCGAGCCGTTGGAAGCAGCCGTCGTGAAAGCGGACCAGGTAGAAGAGGAGGCAATGCCAAAGCGGCTCTCCTTGCCCTCCATGTTGCCGCCCGCCTGGCCATCGGTCATCTCGATGTTGACTGCGCCGCCATCTGCCAGCTGCGGCGTACCCATATGCTCGTTAACGGCGATGATGCCGGTAAAGACCACGAGCAGGATAAACATCGCCGCGAAGATGGCCTTGCCCTGTCTGGCATTCTTGACACCGATGCCGAAGGTGAAGCAGCAGGCGACCGGAATCAGCAGCAAGCTGGTCATCTCGATGATGTTGGTGAAGGCATTGGGGTTCTCATACGGATGCGCAGAGTTCGCGCCAAAGAAGCCGCCGCCGTTGGTGCCGGACTGTTTGATGGCAACCTGGCTGGCCGCAGGACCCTGGGGCAAAAACTGCTCGGTGACCACGCGGGCGCCCTCGACGACCTTGCCGTCGACCTTGACCGTGTCGCCCTCGATCTGGGCGCCGTCGATAACGCTCCAACCGCCGTCTGCATTAGGCTGGACAGCAACGGGCTCTACGAGCTCAGCCTTCTGAGCCGGCTGAAAATTGGAGATAACGCCACCGGCAGCCAGGCAGATGCCGAACACGAGGTTCAGCGGGATGAGCGCATACAGGACGGTGCGGGTGAGGTCGACCCAGAAGGAACCCAGACCCTGCTCCTTGACCTGACGGAAACCGCGAATGAGCGCGAACATGACCGCAATACCGGTGCCGGCGGACAAGAAGTTTTGCACGGTGAGGCCCATGAACTGCACAAAGTAGGACAGGGTGGTCTCACCGGAATAGGATTGCCAGTTGGTGTTGGTTATGAAGGAAGCAGCCGTATTAAACGACAGGTCCCATGACACACCCGGCAGGTGCTGGGGATTGCCTGGCAAGAAAGACTGAAGCACCTGGAGTGCCACAAGAGCCACGAGGCCGATCCCCGAAAAGACCAGCACGCTCGCCAGATAGCGCCTACACCCCATCTGCTCTGCCGCGTCGATGCGAAGCAGACGATAGACGCCACGCTCCACAGGAGCAATCACAGGCGACAGGAACGTATGCTC
>URNU01000243.1 GCA_900549275.1 uncultured Collinsella sp.
CATCATCCTAAGCTGTCTTGCCGACCTCGACTACACGGTCGAATGGCGCGTGGTCAACTCTGCCGAATACGGTTTCCCCCAGCGTCGCAAGCGTGTTTATATCTTCTGCGAAAAGGACGCTGGCAAGGTTGATCTCGTTGATCGCATGCACAACGGCGTCATGGCTAAAGCCTTCCCCGCCATCTATCCCGACGAGATGTCCGAGCTCGACGTTTTACCCGACCCCTACGAGAACTCAACTCGTTTTGGCGTCGGCCAAAAGACCTCTCAATTCAAGAATGCTGGCGTCATGCAGGGCTGTCATGTTATGACCTGCGACTTCGCCGAGGACTATCACGGTGAGCGCCACGTGCTTGGCGACGTGCTTGTCGACGAGGCTGATGTCCCGGAGCAGTTCTACATCTCCGACGAAAAGCTTCCCGACTGGCGCTACCTTAAGGGCAGCAAGCGCGAAGAGCGCACCAACAAAAAGACAGGCTTTACGTACACGTATTCCGAAGGAGCCATGAGCTTCCCGGATGCCACCGACAAGCCGAGCCGCACCATCCTCACAGGAGAAGGCGGCACGGGAGCGAGCCGCTTCAAGCACGTCATCGAATGTCCCGATGGCCGTTTCCGCCGTCTTGTTCCCGACGAGCTCGATCAGCTTCAGGGATTCCCGAAAGGCTGGACCGATACGGGCATGACTGACGGCCATCGAGCCTTCTGCATGGGCAACGCACTCGTCACCGGCGTGCCCCATCGCATTGGCGAAGCTATGGTCGAAGTGTACGGCCTCTAAGGCAAGCAATCCGGAGCCGACAGTTCACGCTGTCGACTCCGTTTTTTCCATCGCACTCCCCTGTATACTGATGTAGCACGTGTTTCATCCGGGCTTGTTGGACCGGATTGTTCATGGGAGGGTCTTATGGCTGCTTCGAATCAGCCAAAGGGGAGCGTTTCTTCTTCGTCCATCAAGCCGGTTACGCGCAAGGCCGTGCGTTGCCAGCGCGAGGTCGCTTGGCTTGTCACGCAGGCGGCGGGCAGGCTCGTGGCGACCACTCAGGACGTCAACGCGCCTACGCCGAGCTTTGTGCTGGCAGCGGCGCTGGATCGAGTACGCCAACTGGAACTCGCCGCACAAGAAGACGGCAACCATCTTGGCTACCAGGACGCTATGGCGCCCGACCTGCAAACGTTCTGCCACATGGCCAAGTTGCCCGCCGCGCCCAATGCGCTTTCGGACGCAGGCTACATGTTTACGCTTTCGGGCGCAGACCTTATCCGCGATATCTACGCATACTGCAGCGAGCTCGCCGAGCGCGGCGTCTTTGGCACGGCTGAAGTCAAACCGGGATATGTCATCAAGCTGGTTCTTAGGCTGTTCTTGATGGACGGGTTCGGGGCCATGCCGGCGTGAGCCGAGTCTTTAGCATCACCGTCGACCGGGCAACAACCGCTTTACCTTAGTGGGCGCCAATCGAGGGTCGATTATTGGGTCGCCTCGTCCACTAACGCATTTATCCACCAGCTCACGCGTCCCCAGCTCGCCGTAGTGTTTGAGTGCCGTCACAATTAAGCCCCCGCCATGATCGACCGGCTCGATCTTTGAACGGTAAAGTACGACCTTGAACCGATCGAATCCCGGGCGGAACAGGGGATCGGCCAGACCATACGCGCGCATGGCATCGATCATCATCGGGATGCCCGAGCCATTGCCCTCAGCCGGCGAACCTGCGCCACCCGGCAGCGGGACAATCGACATGAGTTTCACGAGCGTCGCGTTACGGCATCGGGAGCTGCCGTCAAACAAGTTCTCGCGAGTCTTTCCCCCGTAAAGGCCGCCAGGATTCGTCACCTCGACACGATCGTCAAAGACGTCGACGGCAATCGATTGTCCACAGAACCGATCCCCGTATTCTCGATGGATTACGGCGTTGGCGATTGCCTCGCGCAGAACCTCCTCGGGAATCTCAAGCGAGTCGACACGCGAGACGCCTTGGACGGTCGAGGTTCGCCGCAAATTCTTGGCGACGGCCGCGACAGCATCCGAGATCATCTCGCCCAACGTTCCCTCACAGATCGTGCGGTCCATGAACCTCAGCGACCCCGCCGTGCCTTTCCGGGTCCCCGCATAGACAGCCATGTCGATAAAGAGCTTGGGATAGAACTGCTGAGGGTAGGTGCCCGCAACTAGGAGTCCAGCCTTGGTGACATTGCCCTGGGAATCAAGGAAATTTAGGCGCTCCAGCTTCGTTTGTTTGTCCGGCGCGCCGCGCATTGCCCGAGGCGTCAACGAGAAAGCCCGATCTATCGTACGGTCGACCAGCGCCTCGTCGAGATCGTCCGCGCCCGCGCCCGCCACCGCGTCGCGATCGCTCGGAGTCGCTCGACCGTATGACGCCAATGCGAGCACCTCGGTCGACGAAAGCGGGACATCTTTGTCATCGATGCGTTTGTAGCTGCCACCTTGAGCGCCCCGCTCTATGACATAGCAAGGCTTGCTCGACGGGTCGAGCTCCTCAATCGTGATGACCAGAACCACGGTGCCCTGGAGCTCCACGCGCTCAATGGTGTATTTGGGCGGATTGGCCAGCTTTCCGCGACCGCCCGCATCACCCATGCCCGCCACGAATTGGTTGAGCACTTTCTCGGTCTCAAAGTTTGCAACTGGGACAAAACCCGCGCG